>CBDUAV010000005.1:0-56306 GCA_965365225.1 uncultured Ignavibacteria bacterium
GCTTTACCTTGTAAATATAATTATTACCAGAGCTGCTCATCTTGCACATATTATAAAAGCAGTGTATTACGGTGCTTTAAATGTTGTCCTTATATCCATTTTAATAGAAAGCTCCAATCTGCTCGATTCCCGGTTTTTAGTTTTTGTCTTTGCACTTATTGCAATTCCGACACTTTATGTAGTTAGAATTGAAATTTTACGTTTACTGTATATTGCTTTTAGTAAAACAAGCTTTAGAAGAAATGTTATTATTGTAGGCGATGGTAAAGCTGGTAAAATGCTCGCTACAAAACTGATGTATGAAAACCCAATCGGGCTGAATATATTAGGTTTTGTTGATGATAATAAAAACATTAATGATGAAGTTGTAATTGGAAAAAAAGTTATAGGTAACATAAATCAGATTGAGGAGCTAATTTCAAGACACAGTGTTGATGAACTGTTAATTGCAGTTGATTATGAGGATACCGAAAGAACTTTGGCACTTATTGATTCTTGCAAAAAATTGAATGTAAGTGTGAGGGTTACATCAGAATTGTTTGATATTGTTGCACGAAGGATGAAAACGGAAATATACTTTGACGTACCAGTAATTGAAGTTTCAGCTCACTACAATAATTCTTTTACACTTGCTCTTAAGCGCAATTTTGATATAGTTTTTTCTTTGTTTGCTATTATAGTCTTTTCGCCAGTACTTATATCCATTGCTTTAATTATAAAAATTTCTTCACCTGGTCCAATTCTATTCAAACAAACCCGGGTGGGAAAATATGGCAAAGAATTTCAGTTCTTCAAATTCAGATCAATGAAAGTTATTAAAGGCGAAGATGAAGAGCGAAAGAAACAAATGCTTAAATTTATGAACGATTCCAATGGAGATATAAGAACGAAAGTTATAAGCGATGATAGAGTCACATGGATAGGTAAATTAATTCGTACAACCTCACTCGATGAACTTCCACAATTGTTTAACGTAATTAAGGGTGATATGAGTCTCGTTGGACCTCGCCCAAGTTTACCTTACGAATATGAAAACTACGACGAATGGCAAAAAAGAAGAGTTAACGTTATACCCGGATGCACAGGTGTTTGGCAGGTTTGGGGAAGAAGTTCGGTTTCATTTAAAGAAAGTGTGGTATTGGATTTGTATTACATAAACAACATGTCACCCTGGCTCGATCTTCAGCTGATATTCCAAACTATTCCTGCAATTCTTACTGCCAGAGGGGCAAAGTAAATGGCAATTATTTACAATAAAAGTAGAACTTGGGAGGACTTAATAAAATGAAAATAGGGGTAATTGGGCTTGGTTATTGGGGACCTAACTTAGTAAGAAATTTTTTAGCACAAAAGGAAGTAACAAAAGTTGTAGCCTGTGATTTACAGGAAAATAGACTGCAAAGTATTAAAGAAAAGTTTCCTGCAGCAGAACTTACCAGCGATTGTGCTGAACTTATTGATTCAGACGCAGATGCTATTATAATTGCTACTCCCGTAGATACGCACTACCAATTTGCTAAAAAAGCATTAGAGGCAGGTAAACATATCTGGGTTGAAAAACCTTTTACTTCAGCTTCAGAAGAAGCTGAGGAATTAATTGAGCTTGCGGAAAGTAAAAACCTTAAAATATTTGTAGATCATACATTTATCTATAACGGTGCCGTGCGTAAAATGAAAGAGCTTGTTGATGACAACGTTCTTGGTAACATTATTTATTTTGATTCCGAAAGAATAAATCTTGGACTGTTCCAAAGGGATGTGAATGTTATCTGGGATCTTGCACCGCATGATCTTTCAATTATGAATCATCTTCTTGGCAGTCATAAAGTTAAAGCTTTAAGTGCAAATGGAATAGCAAACTATAACGGGAAAGAAAATCTTGCTCATATAAGTGTTTATTTTGAAGATAATTGTTTTGCACATTTCCATGTAAACTGGGTTTCGCCTGTTAAAATTAGAAGAATAATTGTTGGCGGCGATAAAAAAATGTTAGTTTACGATGACATGGAAAACTTTGAAAAAATAAAAGTCTACGACAGCGGTGTGGAATTTCCAACTACTGAAAGTATTCATCAAGCTCTCATTCAATATAGAATTGGAGATATGTTTTCACCAAAAATTAATCAAACTGAAGCACTTGCACTCGGTGCAAAGGAATTTATTAGTGCAATAAACGAAGATAGAACTCCGCTTACAAGTGGAAAAAACGGATTGGCCGTTGTAAAAATTTTAGAGGCTTGCGATGTTTCAATTTCTAACATGGGTAAAATTGTTGAAATTGATAACTCAGTAGTTGTTGGATAATACTCAATCATTTTTAGATAAAGTTTGGGAAATTTTTATTTTTATATTTCTGAATTCCTCACCCCACCCAAGTTAAGCAAGAATTAAGTTGCCACACTTAACCATTTATACTTTGTCAAATTAGCAAAGCAAGCTATCTTTGCGTATAGTTTTCACAATAGTTATCAAGTAAGATTTTAGGAGAAAAATGGGTAATAAAAATATAAACAACGTAAAGCTTGGGAAAGATGTTAAGATATTTGATTTTGTAAACCTATACGGCTGCTCAATTGATGATGGAAGCAAAGTGGGAACATTTGTTGAAATACAAAAGAATGCTTCAATAGGTAAAAATTGTAAAATATCTTCACACACATTTATTTGCGAAGGCGTTCATATCGAAGATAATGTTTTTGTCGGGCACAATGTAACTTTTATAAATGATAAAGTACCAAGAGCAACTGCAGCAGATGGTTCTATGCAAACAGAAGAAGATTGGAAAGTCGTTGAAACATTCATTAAAAAAGGTTCGTCGATCGGATCTTCCGCTACCATTATGTGCGGTATAACTATTGGAGAAAATGCAGTTGTTGGTGCCGGCGCAGTGGTAACAAAAGATGTACCCCCCAAAACAATCGTGGCGGGTGTTCCTGCAAAAATAATTAAGAAGCTGTAAATGATAAAAGCCGAATGTTTTATTGTCCGGCTTTACAAGATAAATTAATTTTCTAATAGCAATTCAAGTTAATAGAACTGTTAAAGCAGATACTAGTGATATAAAATAAACAACCCCTAACACTAATTTTAACAATCCCTTTGATTTTCCAGTATCACTTAATTGATCTTCATTTACATCCGAAAAGGATGCCGGTTGAAATATTTTCCATTCCTTTTCAGCAGTCGAACTGTGCGGTAAAACTTCCAGTGATTTTCTTACTATCATCCTATAAAATCCCCATTTATTAGGAAAAATCAATCAATATTACAGTAATAATTATACCAATTAATGGATTTGGAAAAACGACAGAAATTTATACGGTCAGGAATAAATCCGCACATTTTACCTGTAATTTAAAGCATAGATAGTGTAAATGATTGCGGGGATTAATTAATCTAATTTAATTTCAATTCGTCTGTTTCTTTTTCTCCCCTCATCTGTGGTGTTATTTGAGACTGGAAACTTGTCACCCATTCCATAAACCTGGAAGTTTTCTCTGTTCAATCCACCGAATAAAACAAGATATTCCAAAACAGCTTTTGCACGTTCTAAAGAAAGTGTCCTTAAAAATCTTTCGGAGCCCTGGCTGTCCATGTGTCCTTCAATTCTCCAGGATTGATTACGATTCATTTTCAACATTGGTATTATTTCATCTAAATATTCTTTTCCTTCAATTTTAATTCTTGCAGAATTTTCATGGAAGATTTCATCTGCACCCAAATAAAATCTTTCCGGTGTTCCGGAACTTTCATCCGGGCATCCATCTAAATCATTTATACCATTTAAGGTTTCAGGTTCATCAGGACATTTATCGAGAGAATCAGTTATGCCATCGCCATCATTATCTGTATCGGGGCAGCCATCTTTGTCCTCAAATCCATCAAAGTCTTCTTTTGCATTTTTACATTTATCATAAACATCTAAAATTCCATCGCCGTCATTATCCAAATCAGGACAGCCGTCCAAATCTTCAAATCCATCGTAGTCTTCAGCTTCATTTGGGCACATATCTAAATTATCTTTTATTCCGTCTACGTCGTTATCATCTTCCGGACAACCATCATCATCTTCAAAACCATCAAAATCTTCTGCAACCTCAGGGCATGCATCGTATCTATTAACAACACCGTCTTCATCATTATCCACATTAACAAAAGGCGAAAAAGAAAAGCCAACTAAGAAAGAATAATAACTGTCATCAGATGATCCAGCAGCAACATCATCTAAGTAATCGCTTAAGGGATGATGAGTGCCGCCCGTTAAATTTAAACTAACTTTATCACTAACTAAAAATTTTACACCAAGCTGGATATCATACCCTTTGGTATTTTTATCGTATAAGCTAATTATATTTCCGGCAGCAGCATTGCCTTCATCATCTTTTGGTTGGAACCAGGAATTTGAAAAGCTAATTAATAAAAACGGAAACGCAATTTCTTCAATTGATATATTGTAGCTTACACCAAAGCCAATCTGTTGTATGTTAGTTGTAAAAGTAGGTGGGATTTCACGCGGACCATCTTTTGATGAAATTTGTGTACGCGGATCTTCACCCGAGATGTTTTGCGTTCCAAGTGTAAGTCTGAAGCCAAATATGTGATTTGAACTTGCCGGGAAAAAATATTCACCGTAACCTCTGAACGTAAAACCGATCTTGCTGCTTTTATAATCGGTGGATGCGCTTGTTAAACCGCCATCTAATCCAAATACAAATGCATCTGAGAAAGCATGATCAATTCCTTTGGGAGCTACTTGCGAATGAGTATCGCAAAATGATACAATAATTAGTACCAGCACAATTGAAAGTATTTCCTTTTGAATATGTATCAAATTAATGCGCATTAAATAAATGTTTTTTATCTGTTAAAAATTAACATTACAAATATCTTATCTACAAATTTAATTAGTTATTGGTAACAATACGAATTTTAATCCAAACTATAAAAAGTGCTTAAATCAATTAAAATAGTATATTACACTCTAAAATTTACCAGTTTAGCAAGCAGACATTATAATTGATTACTGAAAATGTTTAAATTTATTTACAAGTAAATTAGAAATTGTAAAACTATAATTGCACCCAAGGAGCTACAATGTTCGAAGCACAAACATATTCTAACAGAAGAAACATTCTTAAAAATAAATTTGAATCAGGACTTCTTTTGTTTTTAGGCAATGAAGAAGCTCCCGCAAATTATATTGGAAATACTTTTGCATTCAGGCAGGACAGCACATTTCTATACTACTTTGGACTCGATCTGCCAGGAATGGCGGCTGTAATTGATATCGACAATCATGTTGAAAACATTTATGGATTTGATTTTACAATTGATGACATAGTTTGGATGGGTCCACAGCCGAAGCTGGAAGATCTGGCTTCGAAGATTGGGATTAGCAATTCTTTTCCAATTCAAAAACTCCAAGAGCACATAAATGATGCTGTGAAAAAAGGAAGAAAGATTCATTTCCTTCCCCAATACAGACCGGAAAATATATTTAAAATCAGTCAACTGGCTGGATTAAACCATTCAAGTGTAAACGATTACGCATCCGAAAAATTTATAAAAGCTGTTGTAGATCAGAGATCAATTAAATCGGAAGAAGAAATCAAAGAAATAGATGCTGCTGTTGATATTGCATACAAAATGCACACAGCAGCAATGAAAATGGTTAAACCCGGCATTCACGAAATGAAAATTGCAGGAATGATTGAAGGCATTTCTCTTTCTTTAGGAAGCGGACTTTCATTCAGACCGATTGTATCAGTTAACGGGCAAACACTACACAATCACTTTTACAGTAATTTAATGGAGGATGGTGATTTGCTAGTAAACGATTCAGGAGCCGAAAGTAAACTGCACTATGCAAGCGATATTACAAGAACAATTCCCGTAAGTGGAAAGTTTTCTCAAAAGCAAAGAGAAATTTATCAAATTGTTTTAAAAGCAGAGATGGAAGCAATTAACACTGTTAGACCTGGCATAATGAATAAAGATTTGCATCTCGGTGCCGCAAAAATTATTGCTGACGGATTGAAGGACCTTGGTTTAATGCATGGAAATAGTGATGATGCTGTAAAAGCCGGTGCACACGGATTGTTCTTTCCGCACGGACTCGGGCACATGATGGGCCTTGATGTGCATGATATGGAAAACCTTGGAGAAAATTTTGTGGGCTACGATGAACACACAAATCGTAGTGAACAATTTGGCTTAAAATATTTGCGTTTGGCAAAATCTCTTCAACCTGGATACGTGTTTACAATTGAACCGGGCATTTATTTTATTCCCGAACTTATTGATATGTGGAATAAACAAAAACGACATGAGGAGTTTATAAATTATGATAAAGTTGAAGAATACCGAGACTTTGGCGGAATTAGAATTGAAGATGATATTTTAGTTACTGAAGATGGTTTTAGAGTGCTTGGTTCGAAACCAATTCCAAAAGCTGTTGACGAAGTAGAAGCCCTCGCTTCAAGTTAGAACTTCTTAAAATAATTTTTCATTCTCTACTCTCTTCAGAAGGGTAAAGAATATCAACTACTACCAACTGGTGTATGCTCAATTGCAAACTTACGTCCGGCTTTAAGTGCCTCAATATTTAACCTAACTATCTTCTCCCCTTTTCTTCCGAAAATTTTCATTATTCCGTTTTCCAAGCTTTCGTATGGAACATCTAAAAAAGGTGAAGCAGCACCAAGCATCACCATGTTAGATGAACGTGGTGATTTTACCTGCCGCGCAATTTCATCTGCATTAATTGCTATGTGATGCGCAAGCTTTTCGATTTCGGCAATCACATTTTCCATTTCCGGGTAATCCGGAATATTAACAAAAGGAGTGGTATTCGTTACCAGCCACCCACTCTCAGCAAGCCACGGCAGATAACGAAGTGATTCCATCGGCTCTACAGATATAATTAGATCTGCTTTGCCTAGAGGAATTAAATCGCTGGATATTTCTTTTTCTGAAATTCTTAAATGAGACTGCACAGCACCGCCGCGCTGGCTCATTCCATGAACTTCTGCCTGCTTTAAGTGAAGGTTATTCTCCAGTGCCGCCATTCCAATTGTTGCAGCGATTGAAAGTATTCCCTGTCCCCCAACACCCGATAAGATAATGTCTGATTTCATTGTTCAACCTCCTCGACTTTAACCTTCTTCTCCTTTTTACTCTTCGTTACAGTTTGTATGCATTCTCTTCTTGGAATAATTACTGACACACCCTCATATACTAATTCCTCGCGTAAAACTTTTACCATTTCTTCGTGGTATTTTGGCAAAGGAGTGAGGACTTTTACGTGTTCAGGTTTTACTCCAAGCCCTGTGCAAATCTCTTCTAGCCTTCCTGTTGCGTGGGATGCCTGTCCTCCTGTCATCGCAGTGGTTGCATTATCAGCAATAATAACTGTAACAGGTGTGTTTTCATAAACGCAATCGAGTAAAGCAGTCATCCCACTGTGTGTAAAAGTGGAATCACCAATAACCGCAACGGATGGATGAACTCCTGCATCAGCCGCACCTTTTGCCATTGTGATGGATGCACCCATATCAACACAAGAATGAATTGCATTCCACGGCGGAAGTGCACCAAGTGTGTAGCATCCAATATCAGAAAAAACTTTTTGCTTGCCGTGTTCTTTCATTGTTTCGTTAAGTGCATTGTAAACATCACGGTGTGCGCAGCCGGAACATAGCTCAGGTGGACGGTTTGCTACGAGTGAAGGTATCTTCAATCCTGATTTTACTTCTTTACCCAAAGCTTTCGCTACGTGATCAGGATTTAATTCTCCCGCACGCGGGATTGTACTATCTAATCTTCCTTTAATCTTTCCACCTTTATCTAGAAATCCGCGAAGCTGCTCTTCCACAAACGGATAACCATCTTCAAGCAATAAAACTTTTTCACAATCATTTACTATTTTTTCAATTTTAGAATACGGCATTGGATATTGCCCAAGTTTCAGAATTGGATGCGGACAATCGCGGCTCGGATAATTTTCCATTAAATAATTGTATGCAATTCCGCATGCAATTATTCCCAATGATTTATCTTTTCCCTCGTAATAAATATTGTGCTTAGAATTTTCTGCATTTTCTTCCATTAAAGCCTGTTTATCTAGTAAACCATTGTATCTTTTTCTTGCATTAAAAGGCAACAAAACAAACTGAATTGGATCTTCTGGATAAGTTAACGGATTTTGCTCTCTAATTTCTTTTCTCTGCACACCTGCACGTGAATGCGAAAGACGTGTTGTAAATCTTATTAAAACAGGAACACCCAATTTTTCCGAAAGCTCAAAACCCTCGTATGTCATATCGTAAGCTTCCTGTTGGTTAGATGGCTCGAGCATTGGTATCATCGAAAACTTTCCGTAAAATCGTGAGTCCTGTTCATTCTGTGATGAATGCATCGAAGGATCATCAGCAACTGCAACAACCATTCCGCCATTAACACCTGTTATTGCAGAGTTGATAAAAGCATCCGCAGCAACGTTCAAACCAACATGCTTCATACAAGCCATTGCTCGTTTACCTGCGTAACTCATTCCGAGCGCAGCTTCAACTGCGGTTTTTTCATTAGCAGACCAGTTGCGGTGAATGTTTTTTTCAAATGCGGTTTTATTATTTTGAACGTATTCGGTTATTTCTGTGGATGGTGTTCCAGGATATGCGTAAACTCCGCTTATTCCCCCATCAATAGCACCTTGAGCGATCGCTTCTGCGCCGAGGAGTAGTAGTTTTTCCATAATTTTCTCTGAATTTCAATTAGAAAAATGAACATTTTATCTATGTTAAAAATAATGAAATAGGCTTTAAGACGTAAATAAAATCAGAATGGTTGAGTGGTTAAATTTTAATGTGTTTGAAATTTATCTCTAAATTCCTTTAACCTGGGATGATTCGGTGATTTTTTCTGAATTGATTCGAATAGTTCTCTCTCCTTTTCTATTTTTCCTAATTCAGAATAAACGTAGAGCAAGTTTATTTGAGGATTAATATAGTTTGGAAACAATTCTTTTACCTTTTCATAAAGCTCTGCAGATTTTTTTAAGTTACCAATAGTCTGATACGAACCTGCAATATTGCGCATCACAATTGGATTGTAGGGGGCAATCTTTTGTGCAGTTAAATTATGAGCTAAAGCTTTATTGAAGTTACCCAAATAATAATTTGCTATGCTGCGGTAATAATCTACCGGTTGCTTAGATGGGTCAAACGGATAAAGAATATTTGAAATTTTTTCAAGTTCCAAATTCATCTCAGCATAATTTTTTACTCGCAGGTACTGTGTCCCTTTAATAAAATTAAATTCTGATTTCAACTTAAAGGCAGAGGTGATTATTAAAATCATTAATAGGCTTATAAAAATCCACTGCAGCTTATTAAAATTAATTGTAATCCTTTTCAAATTATTTTCTTTTCCAATGAATAAAGCAATTCCCACACCAAAAGAAAGTAAAAAATGAGATGAAAATTTGTAAAACGGAAATGCAAATAATGAAAAAATTCCTGTCGCGAGTACGCTCATCAAAATAAAAAAATATAGTGGTTGTTTCTTGCTTTTTAAATAAAGAATTTTAAGGACCAAGAAAAGAATAAGCAGGTAGATAAGTGGTGCAGCAAATCCGTTCTCTGCAAACAATTCAAGAAAATCGTTGTGCGCGTGTATGCTTTGCACCATCATCACATTCTGATCAGTAAATTCATTGCCAAAATATTTTGGATAAGTTCCACTCCATTTGTAAAGCCCAACTCCTGTAAACGGCTTTTCAGAGACCATCTTGAGTGATGCATCCAAATAAGTAAGCCTTAATCTGTTGCTTTTAAATTGAGTGTCCAATAAGCTTTCAGCCGCTTCTTTCAAATCTGTTCGTTCTGCTCCTTTTGCCGGAAGCAAAGAAAAAATAAATGCTAACAATAGTATGGTTGCAACAGGAATTAATTTCTTTAACTCCTTTTTATTATTGATAAACGAATAAACAAAATACAAAGCGATAATAACCCCAAGCACTATAATTGCACTTCTGCTTCGAGTAAAAAGTATAAATGATACATTAATAAAAGCGGATATTATTAAAAGCGGGTAATAGTCTTTTTTTATTAGTTCCTTTGCAATTAAGAAGAAGGGAAGTGCAGGCAGAAGAAATTCCACTGCAAAACTTCGATGCCCGAGTGTTGAACCCGGAGGAATGATTGTTGGAAGAGGGATTATTTTTATTATGAAGACTTCCAGTAAACCGATGAATCCGAATAATGCTGAAACTGTAACTACTGAAAAGGAAATTATTTTGAAGAATTTTTCTTCACCCAAGATATGGAGCATATAAGCTGCGAATATAATTATGCAAAGTGGTGCTACTAAATTTGTAATCAGCAACGGCAAATGCGACGGAGAGTTATTGAAAAATGCTGTGACGAATGAAAGGGGAAATGCTAAGATGATTAGAAATAAATATTTGTTAAATGAGATATTTTGTAAACTTTTAACGATGGAAATTGTTGATAGAGAAATGATTAATGTCAGACTCGAGAAAACTAATTTTTGTAGATTATCCATCTCCATCAAAGTAATTAAATAAGCTACCGGGGCAGTAAATGTAAGCCCATATAAAATAACACGATCGGAGTTATGTTTTCTTTTTTTCATTGCAAATGATAAATTACAAAAGTTCTAAAACGAAGCTTACTGATACTGTAATTATTTATAATTAAATTGGACCAATAATATACTTGTGAAACATAAAACAAATATCTTAACTTCACAGGTCTGTTAGTTAAATCATTTTCTTGTTAGTTTAATAGTTAAAAATAATCATTTAGAATTGAATCTTTCTTTATTAGAAAAATATATAATTAAAACCCTCGCCTATTACGATATATTTTTATACCCGCTTACTGTTGAAGAAATATTTCATAACTTAAGGCTTAACCACACATCGGAAGCGGAAGTTAAAAAACTGCTCGATTATCTTGTTAGTAAAAAGATATTGTATCAGAAGGGAAAATATTATTTGCTTAAAGATGATGATTCTTACATAACAAGAAGAGAAAAAGGAAATAAGCTTGCACAAAAACGAATGAAAACAGCAAGAAGAATGTCTTGGTTTATTTCAAAGTTTCCTTTTATTAGAGCGATACTTCTTTCGGGCTCGCTATCGAAAGGATTTATGGAGGAGAATTCTGATATAGATTATTTTGTAGTTACGCATCCGAACCGTTTATGGTTTTCAAGAACTTTATTGATGATATTCAAAAAAATATTCCTTCTAAATTCAAAGAGAATTTTTTGTATTAATTATTTTGTTGATTCTGATAATCTTGAAATTGAAGAAAAAAATATTTTTACTGCAACAGAAATAACAACGCTTATTCCCACTTTCGGACCTTCCATTTACGATGAGCTTTACAATAAAAATATTTGGATTAAAAATTATTATCCAAATTTTCCCAAAAGAGTAACAGATACAGTCTTGCCCGAAAAGAAAGGATTATTTAAATCTTCGCTTGAAAAAATTCTCGGGGCTAACTTTGGCGATAAGCTTGATGATTATTTTATGAAAATGTTTGAAAAGTATAACAGAAAAAAATATAATAAATATGAACTCGAAGAATTTAAGCTTGCATTCAAATCAAGCAAAAAAGAATCCAAACACCATCCAAATTTTTTCCAGAAGAAAGTTTTAACAACATTTGAAAATAAAATAAAAACTCTGGAAAATAATTTGCAGATATCACTTAATTAATATGAAAAAAATTCTATTTACGCATTCATATTTTTATCAATTTGATCACAAACAGTGGGAAGCTAAGCAACCGTATCCACCACTCGGTACAATCTACGCTGCAGCAGTTATGCGCGAAGCCGGTTATGAAGTCTCTCTGTTCGATACTGCGCTTATTGATACACCGGAAAAGATTATTCCTTTTATTGAAAAAGAAAAACCGGATTATCTCGTTATTTATGATGACGGCTTTAATTATTTAACAAAGATGTGCCTTACAAATATGCGCGAAGCAGCTCTCTTTATGGCCGAAATTGGAAAGAAGAATGGTATAACTGTTATTGCTTCAAGCTCAGATGCGGCAGATCACTATGAAAAATATATTGAACACGGTGTGGATTTTGTTGCGATCGGTGAAGGTGAAATTACTTTAAAGGAATTAATATCTACGCTCGACAAAAACGAAACCGACTTTAAAAATATTGATGGATTGGCTTACAAATTAAATGGTAAAATCGTTCGAACTTCAATACGGCAAATTGTAAAAGAACTCGATTCTTTTCCGCTGCCTGCCTGGGATTTAATTGATATCCCATCATACAAAAAAATATGGATGGATAATCACGGTTTTTTTTCACTTAACATCGCCTCTACACGTGGATGCCCATTTAAATGCAACTGGTGTGCAAAACCAATTTACGGTAATCGCTACAACACCCGTACACCAAAAAAAGTTGTTGAAGAGATTGAGTTTATTCAAAACAACTACGATGTAAATTACTTTTGGATGTGTGATGATATTTTTGGATTAAAACCGGGTTGGGTGCAGGAATTCAGAGATTTAGTAAAAACAAAAGGATTACAATTTAAATATAAAATTCAATCAAGAGTAGATTTGCTATTAGAGGAAAATACGATTAGCGCACTTGCAGAATCAGGCGCAGACACTATCTGGGTTGGTGCAGAATCCGGTTCGCAAAAAATTCTTGATGCAATGGATAAAGGAATCACTGTAAAACAAATTTATGAAGCAACTCATCTTTTAAAGAAGAATGGAATTAATGCTGCTTTCTTTTTGCAATTCGGTTATCTTGATGAAACAAAAGAAGACATCGATAAAACAATTAAAATGGTTCTAGATCTTATGCCGGAACAAATTGGAATTTCAGTTTCGTATCCTTTGCCTGGAACAAACTTTTACAATATTGTAAAAGAACAATTAAAAGAAAAAGCTAACTGGACTGATTCTGACGACCTTGCGATGATGTACAACGGTACTTTTTCGCCGTCATATTACAAAAAGCTTCACAGGTATGTTCATAAAGTTTACCGCAGGAAGCAAAGTTTTATTAATCTTAAAAATATATTTTTAAATCCATTAAAAATTAATAGACAGAAAATTCGTTCCGCAATATCAATTCTTTACTATACACCGATGTCTGCAATTGATTCAATTCAACTGCGAAGATTAGAAAAAGTCTGATAATGATTTCCGCATTCGATTCTGTTGCAGAAAGCTATGATGCAAAATTCACACAAACCACCATAGGTGGCGCGCAACGAGAAATCGTTTGGACTTATCTCTATAAAACTTTATCGGACAAAAAAAATCTTAAAATACTAGAATTAAATTGCGGAACAGGTGAAGATGCAATATGGTTTGCGAATAAAGGACACACAGTTTTAGCAACAGATATTTCAGAAAAAATGCTACAAGTTACTGAGCAGAAAGCGCAGCGATATCAACTAAATGATAGAATTAAAACTAAAAAGATTGATATAACTAAAATTGAAGAATCAAATTTAATTGAAAAATTTGATTTGATATTTTCAAACTTCGGAGGAATAAACTGCCTGGAATTTAAAGAACTGTTCAAACTACCGGATTCGCTCAGTAAATTAATAAATCCCGGCGGAAGATTAATAATGGTAATTATGCCGACTTTTTGCTGGTGGGAAATGTTTTACTTCACATTAAAATTAAATTTGAAAAAAGCATTCAGAAGATCATCAATCAAACGAGTAAAAGTAAATTTAAATGGAGAAGAAATATTAATTGATTACTACACACCGATTTTAGTAAACAAAATCTTTCGCAAAAATTTTAAGCAAGTCGGATTAAAACCTGTGGGATTTTTTATACCGCCGTCATACCTGGAAAGATTCCTTTCAACAAAATATAGAACGTTTAATTTTATAAAAAGGCTGGAATCGCTTGTTACAAACAGGTCGCTGCTAGCAAATTATTCCGATCATTATTTAATTGATTTTATAAAAAAATGAAAGTGCTTCTGACACACGGTTATTTTCTTAAAGATGATCCGGCAGAGCTTCGGATAATGAAGCCTTATCCACCGCTTGGAATTTTATATATCTCTGCTTACTTAAACGAAAAAGGAATTGATAATAAAATTTTCGATACCACATTTTCATCAAAAGAAGAATTAAAAAAATATCTGATTGATCAAAAACCTGAGTACGCTGCAATATACGTTAACCTGATGACAAAACTCAACGTTTTAGAAATTATTAATTTCATAAAATCAAATAATGAACTGGCTGCTACAAAAATTATTTTGGGTGGTCCTGAAGTACGATACAACGCGGAAGATTTTTTAAACCAGGGTGCAGATTACATTGTAATTGGCGAGGGCGAAGAAACATTTCACGAATTAATTTTAACACTTGATCAGCAAAGTAAAAAAGAATTAAAAAATGTAAAAAGTGTTGCTTACATAGATGATAATGGACAAACTTTTTTCACTGCAGAAAGACCGCTTATAAAAAATATTGATGAGCTTCCAATTCCTAACCGCGCGGGAATAAATATTGCAGATTATCAAAATGCATGGAAGCAAAAACACAAACAGGATGCGGTTTCTGTAAGCACGATGAGGGGTTGTCCGTACACATGTAAATGGTGCAGCCGGGCTGTTTACGGTTTAACTTACAGAAGACGTTCACCTGAAAAGGTTGTTGAAGAACTGAAAATTATTAAAGAAAAATACAATCCCGATTCGATCTGGTTTGTTGATGACGTTTTTACAGTTAGCCACAAATGGCTGTTTGAATTCGAGGAGGAATTAAAAAAAAATAATTTGAAAATTAATTATGAATGTATTACTCGTGCAGACAGAATGAATGAAGAAGTAATTGCAGTGTTGAAAGAATCAGGCTGTTTTAGAGTTTGGATTGGCGCAGAAAGTGGGTCGCAGAGAATTATAGATGCAATGGATAGAAGAGTAAAAGTTGAACAGGTGCGGGAGATGATTAAGCTTTCAAAAATATATGGCATTGAAACCGGAACCTTTATTATGCTAGGTTATCCGGGCGAAACCGAAAAGGATATTGAAGAAACCATTAGTCATCTAAAAAATTCTAATCCCGATCATTTTACAATTACAGTTGCATATCCTATAAAAGGAACAGAGTTATTTCAGGAAATTGAATCAAATCAAACAGAGGCATTCAACTGGGAAATAAAATCAGACCGAGAAAGAGATTTTAAACGTACCTACCCGCGCATGTTTTATGTTTTTGCAGTACGAAGGGTAGTAAATGAGGTAAAATTTCATTCAAAAAAAAATGGCAACTTATTTAAGGTCAAGATTATAAAATATAAATCTAAATCATTTGCAGCGAAGGCTGGTATGTGGTTGGTTAGAAATACAACATGGCTGAGCTCAAACTAAACCAAGCTGAAAAACAGAATGACGTTTATATTCTTTCAGAATTTAATAATGAGTTTGAATCAGCATATATTAAAGTTAGAGAAAAGGAAAAAAGAATTTATTCTGATGCAGAAATTGAAAAACTCCCATTTGCATCTAAATTAAATCCGCACAAGAATGAATGGAGTCTGCGGGCAAAATCATTCCTTCGATTTAAAAAATATTTGAAAGCAAAAAGTAAAAATTTAAACATACTTGATTTAGGCTGTGGCAATGGATGGTTTTCCGGTAATCTTTCTAAAGATTTCAATCATAATATTTTTTGTGTTGATGTTAATTTGACCGAACTTAATCAGGGCGCGAGAGTTTTTAAATCTAATAAAATAAAATTTATTTACGCTGACGTATTGACATCAGACTTGCCAAAGCAATTTTTCAATTTAATAATTTTGAATGCTTCAGCACAATACTTTCCTGATATTAAAAAATTGTTAAAACGCCTTTGTGAAATAATAACATCGACTGGTGAAATACATATTATAGATTCTCCTTTTTATTTAAAAGATGAGGCTGTAAAGGCAAAAAAAAGAACTGAGGATTATTATTCATCAATAAATTTTCCTGAGATGTCAAAACATTATCATCACCATTCTTTCGAAATATTTTCAGGATTCAATTCAAAAATTCACTACGATAATTCATCAATTAAAAATAAATTTAGAAAATTGTTTTTAATAAAGGATTCTCCTTTTCCGTGGATTGAAATTAAGCAATGAGCGAGTCCAGGCACATACTTTTTTTAACCCCCGGCTTTCCAAAAGATGAAAATGATTTCAATTGCGTACCGCCTCTGCAGGATTATTTAATTAAATTTAAGCAAGTTTATCCTGCAACAGAATTTTCGGTTATCGCTTTTCAATATCCTTATTACAAATCTTATTATAAATGGAACGGTATAAATATTTACCCGCTTGGTGGTAAAAATAACAAGGCTAAAAAACCACTGGTTTGGTTAAAGGCTATTGTTAAAGCAAAAAAAATTCACCATTTAAAATCAATTAATGTAATACACTCGCTCTGGCTTGGTGAGTGTGCAATGATTGGAAATGTTTTGTCAAAAATATTTAAGTGCAAACATATCTGCACACTGATGGGACAGGACGTAAAAAAGTCGAACAGATATTTGAGAATATTAAAAAATAAAAATATTACTATTGTTGCGCTTTCAAAAAATCAGGCTGAGCAGTTCTTAAATTTAACAAATAGAAGAGCTGATGAAATAATTCATTGGGGAATTGATGATCAGCAAATTGAAAACATCGAACGTGATATTGATTTGCTGGCTGTTGGCTCTTTAATTCCGCTAAAAAATTATTCATTATTTATAAAATTGGTTGATGAAATTATAAAAATAAAAAGTGATCTCACAGCTGTACTAGTAGGCGCAGGTTCCGAATTATCAAAATTAAAAATAATGGCAGTAGAAAATGGAATAGAAAAAAATGTTGAATTTAAAGGATCACTAAATCGCAAGGATATTTTTAAATTCATGCAAAGAAGCAGAATATTTGTTCATCCTTCTTTATTTGAAGGCTCAGGTTTTGTATTTGCTGAAGCGCTTGCAAACGGAATGAATATAGTATCTTTTAATGTAGGCTATGCGCAAAATCATTCAAAGTGGTTTATTGCAAAAGACGAGCAGGAATTATTTAACATCACTAAAAAATTATTGAACGAAAAATTAGACTTCAATCCTGCTAATGTTTTCCCACTTATAGAAACTATCAATCGTTATTCTTCACTTTACGGTATAAATTGATTTTGTTATTTTAAGATTACGCCAATATGAATAAAATAATATTATTTAATCCCCGGAGTGCAAACTCAAAGCACAGAATTCCAAACTCAATTTTGCAGGTGGGTGCATCCATCGAAGGAAAATACGATTACGTTTTTGTTGATGGAAACATGGAAAAGGATCCTTGGCAAAAAATTGATGATTATCTATCAACAGGTGAATTTAAATTCTTCGGATGTACAGTTATGCCAGGTTTACAGCTCAGACAGGCAATTCAGATAACAAAAAAGTTAAAAGAAAGCTACCCCGAGGCAATTAACATTTGGGGCGGCTATTTTCCCTCAAATCAATACAGGAGTGTTCTAAGTTCCGGCTATGTAGATTTTATTATTAATGGACCAGGTGATGAGGCTTTTCCGCAGCTGATAAATGCAATTTTAGATGATAATGAACTCTCTTTAATAAAAAATCTTATTTACAAAAAAGATAATGAGTTCATTTACACTCCAAAAGCAGATTTATTTGATCAGGATAAGCTTCCGAAATTGCCGTACGAAAAATTAAATTCTTTTTATCCCATAAAAAATTATCTGGGCAAAACATTTCTCGGAAGCAAAACCGCAGCCTATCATTCGAGTATTGGTTGTCCGTTTACCTGTTCATTTTGTGCTGTAGTTCCAATTTATAAAGCAAGATGGAAAGGAAAATCTGCTGAGCTTGTTTATAAAGATGTTAAATACTTAATTGAGGAATTTGGTGCAAATGCAGTTGAATTTCACGATAACAATTTTTTTGTAGTGGAGAAAAGAACAGTTGAGTTTTCAAAATTGATTATGAATGAGAAAATAAATTGGTGGGGCGAAGGCAGAATTGATACGATTCATAAATACAGTGATGAATCGCTTGCAATCATGCGCGAAGCAGGATGCAGAATGATTTTCTTCGGTGCTGAAACCGGCAACGATATGGTTTTAAAACAAATGGATAAAGGCGGAACACAATCGGGTGAACAAATTAAAAATTTTGCAGCACGGATGAAAAAGTTCGATTTAATTCCAGAATATTCTTTTGTGCTCGGTCTTCCCGCAGATTCTCCGGAAAAAGTTATGAGGCAAATAGATGAGGACATCAATTTTATAAGACGGATAAAGGAAATAAATCCATTTACGGAAATAATAATTTATGTTTACAGCCCTGTTCCAACTGAAGGCTCCGAACTTTACAAAAAAGTAACTGAAACCGGATTCAAATTTCCTGAGACTTTAGATGACTGGCTGAACCCGCAGTGGGAAAATTTTGATTTGCGAAAAAATCCGTTAACTCACTGGCTGACACCAGAAATGGTAAATAAAATTTTAGATTTTGAAACTGTTATCAACGCACAATACCCAACAATTTCAGATTTCAAATTAACATCATTTCAAAAAAAGACAATGCGTGCTCTATCTTCTTTTAGATACAAAACCGGTTTTTATAAGCTTCCGTATGAACTGAAAGCACTGCAAAAATTCTGGTTAAAATACCGTCGACCCGAAGTGGAAGGTTTTTATACCGAATAAATGATTAAAGGAAAAAATTCAAATTGAATATTTTAACTCCCATTTCACCTCTTATCAAAAAGCTGGCAAAAGTTTATACTTCAAAAGAAAGAGAATTTTCTTATAAGGGAATAGCAGTAACTGTTAAGCCGGGGGTTTTTCATCCGGGATTATTTATCAGCACAAAAATTCTTTTAAATTTTGTTGATGAGTTGATTCTCAAAAATAATTTTTTTTTAGAATTGGGTGCGGGTTCAGGAATCATTTCAATTCTTGCTGCAAAAAAAGGTGCGGAAGTTTATGCGAGCGACATTAGCAATACTGCAGTGGAAAACATAAAAATTAATGCTGAAAGAAATAATGTTGAAGTTAATTTAATTAAATCTGATTTATTTAAAAGCATTCCTCATCAGAATTTTGATTTCATAATTATAAATCCTCCCTACTATCAAAAAGACCCTAAAAATGAAGAAGAATATGCATGGTTTTGCGGCAGTAATTACGAATACTTTACAAATCTTTTTAGTTCATTGCCTGGTTTCATAAACGAAAATTCAAAAGTGTTTATGATACTATCAGAAGTTTGCGATATTAAAAAAATCAAATCAATTGGCGAGAGTAAAAGATTTAACTGGAAAATTGAAAAACGAAAAACTGTTTGGGGCGAGAAGAATTTTATTTTTTCTCTTCAATTAAGAGGTTAGATTCTGATATATTTTGTTCCTTCGCAGCATGATGCTTTCCAGAAGCAAACAAAAATATACTCCATAAACCAATTGCACCGTATAATTTTGGATAGGCAAATAACGAAAGCCATCCACCTTTTACTTTCACAGATGTGTACGGAATGTATGCTGCAATCATAAGAACAGAAACTATTAAAACAACCCAGGTAAATGCTGCAGCGTTATTCAAACTCCATTTTAGTAATACAAAAATTGAAAAAAGAATAATAGTGTAGTGATAATCAAGAGAAGCAGGGCTGACGATCAACCCGGCAACAACAAATAAACCAAAAGCTAAATCAGTTTTTTTTAGTTTATAAACCTTGATTGAGGAATAAACAAGTATAGTTAAAATAGAAAGAGTTGAAAGTATTTTTCCGAGCTTAGGTAAATTAAAGATCGATTCAGGATTCCATTGCTGGTTAAAAGTGGTTAGATGATTAAAAAAGCTATGAATAGTTTGATAAGCAGTTACACTTAAAGAAGGATGCGAAATGTAACTAACAAATTTTTCACTGTATGTATACCATGAATCAATTCCAATCCAGGGCAAACTTGCCAACGAAATTATTAGCACAGTTATTAAAGCATAAAGAAAGCTTTTCCATCTTTTCTGAATCAATAACAAAATAAAAAATATAAAACTAGTACTTTTTAGTATAAAAATTAATCCAATCGCAAATCCGAGCAGTCCAATACGATCAGTTTTATAAGCATGCCAGGCTAGTACCAACAAGCTAAAGATGAACACGTAAGCTTGCCCAAAAGAAAAATTGGCATATAACGGTTGAAACAAAAGTACCAGAATCAGGATCAAAGGGATCCACACACCTTGAAATTTAAATTTCTTTAATAAAAAGCCTACAGTAATCGTTAAAATGATAATATTAAAAATTGTCCAGATTATCCTCGCAGTGCTGTAATTGAAAGCCGAAAGCGGTAAAAGAAGTATGGTAGTTGTTGGGAAGTTTACATGATAAATTTCATAAATTTCGGGCAACTCTTCCTGTACTTTTGAGCTAAACCAATCATTATCGTAAAACCGGCTTACATCTTCACCTTCGCCTAACAATTTAGATGCTGTGTAATAACTCGCAAACCCATGGCTCGGGATATCGGCTTTATTGATAACAAAGTAGCAAAAATATACCGAAAGTATTAAGACAATGCCCCAAAGGATTTGAACTTTAAATTGAACCAGTTTATTAAAAAAATATTTATCCCCTGAGGACATTACAACTTTGTAAATGGTGAAAGATTAAGCGAACAAACACATTTTTCACAGACAGGATTAGTTTTTACATTTAAATTTTTTCTAAATGAAATTGAATTTTCTGAATTCAGAATCTCGGTTAAAGAAGCTTCCTTTATATTACCACTTTGAGTGTGAAAGAAACATGGACGAACACTTCCGTCAGCTTCTATAACAGCAGAGACCCACGGTGCATTACAATTCATCGGTGGGAAATCGCACAAACCATGAAACGCTGCATAATAATCATAAAACCTTTTTATTTTTTCCGGAGATTCAGCTATAAAACCATTTTTGAAATCCTCTGAATGAGATTTGATTAGTGACTCTATTGTCTCTTTAAACCGAATTAACTCTTCTTTTGATAACCTGATTTTATTAACTTTTTCATCTTCCCACAACTCCGGCCTGTTAAATGCATCAGTTGATACATCTGCAGCTAAAAAACTAATGTGATCTAATCCTATTTCGCGGGTAGCTTCAACAATGTTTGGCAGATCATCAAAATTTTGTTTCTGAATAACACAACGAGCAGTTACTCTATAATTTTCGTAATGTTTTTTTAATTCCTGTACACCTTCTTTTAACTTATTATAAGCATTTGGAATGTTTCTTATTTTATTATGCACTTCTTTTGAACCATCAAGCGAAACTATCACTTCATCTGTTTTTTCTATGATTTCATTCGCATATTTTTTTAACAGTAAACCGGTTGATAAAATCGTAATGCTAATTCCGTTTGATTTTAAAATATCACAAAGTCTGAAAAAGTTGGGATGCATCAATGCTTCTCCGCCTGACATAACAACTAATTTTGTATTTAATTTTTTAAATGAATCCAGCATACCTTTTATATCAGTCTCAGTTAGTTCCTGAACATTGTTGTTGCCTTTCCAGATATCACACATAACGCATCGGCAATTGCAACGACTGTGTGGCATTAAGATTACAATCGGCAGCGAATGGATTTTATTGCTTTTAATTGTATAAAATCGTTTTATTATATCAATTGAAAAAATTCGTTTCATTTTTAACTATTCTTTATGCTCAATAATTATCATATTAAGATTGTTGAATATTCATTTCTATCAAGATAGCAAAAATAAATTATATGATTAATGTTAAATTTTACTTGTGAATCGAATAAATTATATTAACTAATAATTCTTCAGTGCAAAAAGATAAAGCTCCTAAAAATAAATTTTTTCTCTCCGTTTGGATAATTTTCTTGCTCTTACTACCTGCATATTCAATATATGTCTTAATCATTTCGCCAGAATTAACCTTAAGCCTGCAACCTCACACAGATCAAATTGTACCTTACATAAGCTTTAGAGTAATTTTAGGCATTTACTTCTTTATTGCTATTCTCAGGATCAAAAATATTTTTAATAAAAAAATATGGTTAGCAGTAATTATTTTAACCGGAATTGTTAGCCGACTTATTTTAATTCCTTCACAGCCCATTTTGGAAGATGATCATTACAGGTACCTATGGGATGGTGCCGTAACCGCAAATGGAATTAACCCATACATTTTCAATCCCGAAGACGCAATGGACAATTCAACAAATGTACCGGTAGAATTAAA
Source organism: uncultured Ignavibacteria bacterium (assembly GCA_965365225.1). Classification (GTDB taxonomy): domain Bacteria; phylum Bacteroidota; class Ignavibacteria; order Ignavibacteriales; family Ignavibacteriaceae; genus IGN2. Next base: position 22,303 of record CBDUAV010000005.1, read on the forward strand.
GCGACTTGCAAAAGAATCGGATAATGTGATAAAGAACATTAATCATCCGCACGTTAGAACGATTTACCCTGCTTTGGCTCAAGGAGTATTTGCGGTTAGCTATATAATTGCGCCTTGGCAAACCTGGATGTGGAAATTAATTTTGTTCTTTTTTGATACCGCCGTGTTATTATTTTTAATTTTGATTTTAAAGCAGATCAAACTACCGCTGGCTTTGCTTTCCGTTTACTGGCTTAACCCAATTGTAATACATGAATTCTTTAACGCAGCACACATGGATTTGCTGGCAATTCTTTTTGTTACAATTTCAATTTACCTTTATTTGAAAAACAAATATTGGATGGCCATTGTTTGCCTTGCAATTGCAACAGGATTAAAATTGTGGCCGCTGGTTTTGCTTGCACTTTTTCTAAGACCATTCTGGAAAAACAAACAAACCTTTGGTTTTTATCTTTTGGGATATTCAATTATTGTGCTGATATTATTTATTCCTGTACTAGCAAGTAATCTCGATGAAAGCCTTGGATTTATTCGATATGCTGAACGATGGGTAAACAATGCAGCTGTTTATTCACTTTTAAAGGATGCTATTTTCTATATAACCAATTCAATCGGAATTCACTTGAATATCCTCCCAAGAATTGCAATAGCACTAGTTTATATTATTATTTTGTTATTCATCTTAAAGAAAGAGCCAAAAAATCAAGATCATTTTCTTGAAAAAGCATTGTTAGTTGTCGCTGTTCTTTATTTAATAAGCCCGACGCAATTTCCGTGGTATTATGCATGGATGGTACCTCTTTTAGTCTTAAGACCAAAAGTTTCATTATTCATTTATGTTGTGCTTCTCCCATTGTATCAGTTAAACTATTTATCACCAGCTTTAATTTACATTCAGCATCTTCCGGTGTTGGCTGTTTTTATTTGGGAACTTAAATTTAAAAAAACCAATTTTCTTTTTTATCCCAAAGGTGCATAAAGACTATTTGCCAAAATAAATTAGCCAAATTCTACCGACTGTGTAATTATTATTACAATGATCAATCATTTTGTTATATTTTGCACAGTAGAATTGTTAGCGAAGTTTAAATTCAAATAAATGAAATCAATCTTATCTATACTTATTATCCTATATGCTGTCCCATCGTTCTCGCAACCTGCTGACTACATCTTCAAACAGCTTACTGATGCCGACGGACTTTCTCAAAGTACAATTTTTGCAACTATTCAAGATAGAGCCGGGTATTTATGGTTCGGCACAATTGATGGTCTAAACCGTTACGATGGATACGAGTTTAAAGTCTATTCAAGTGAACCAACTGATTCTACTTCTATTTCAGATAATTTTACTTCAGCTTTGCACGAAGACGGTGATGGCTACATTTGGATTGGAACCGTTAATGGATTTCTAAACAAATTCGACAGAAAAACAGAAACATTTGAAAGATTTTACATAAATAATTATTTCGAGATTATAGAAGAACCAGCCACTACATTTTATGATTATCCACTTGCCTTTTCCAGGAATCAAATCAATTCTATAACTGCAATAAGGGAAGACAGAGATGGTTATCTATGGATAGGAACCTGGGGTAATGGAATTATAAGGTTTGATAAAAATACTAATTCAGGCTTTCATATTTATCACGATCCGAAAAACAGCAAATCATTAATTTCCGATCGTGTTTTTGATATTTTAATAGACAGTAATGATGAAATTTGGGTTGCGACTTTCGGCAGCGGCTTAAATAAATTGAACACTGATTATTTGCAGATTAAAAATGAAGATTTGCAAGCAAGTCTTTCATTTATTCAATACTGTCATCACGAAACAAATAAATTTTCTTTAGGTGATAATAAACTTATTTGCTTGTTTGAAGATAAAGAACAAAACCTGTGGATAGGAACTTTTTTAGGTGGATTAAACAAACTCGATAGCGAATACAAAAAGCTGCCCCCAGAGATGGCAAAATTTATTTCCTATAAAAATATTACTGGGGATAAAAATAGCCTTTCCAACAATACCATAATGGCGATCGAACAGGACTTTGATGGTTATCTTTGGATTGGAACATTTGGCGGCGGTATAAATCGATTCGACTTTCATTCCGAAATTTTTACACATTTTTCAAAAGTAATTGATAACCCAAATTTATTTTTAGAAAATGATATATTATCTCTATTTATAGATAAATCGGGAATTATCTGGGTTGGCTCGCATCTCGGCGAAGGTGTAACAAAAATTCAAAAAAACATTGCAAAGTTTGAGCTGATAAACACCAAGAGTACGGGTGGGAAAAAACTGAACGATGATGTTGTATGGTCTGCATTTGAAGATTCAAAACGAAACTTGTGGGTTGGAACTTACAAGGGCGGGCTAAATTTCTTTAGCAGTAAAAATGATATTACCAAAATCTTTAAGGCAGATCCAAATAACATTAATTCAGTTAGTGATAACCATATCAGATCAATTGCAGAAAATAATTTGGGTAATATTTTAGTTGGAACTTACAGTGCAGGTTTAAATATAATTGATCCTGTTTCGGGAAAAATTGATGTATTTAAAAATAAACCAAACGAATCCAATTCAATTTCGGCAAACCAGGTTTTAGATATTTATATTGAATCCGATACGGTTATCTGGCTGGCTACTTTTGGCGGAGGATTAAATAAATTAGCGTTTAGTAAAAAGGTTAAAGACAATTATGTGTTTTCTGCTTACAGACATGATCCTCAAAACCCAAGTTCGATTTCCGATGATCGTGCATATACACTTTTGAATGACAGTAAAGGAAATTTTTGGGTCGGGACTTATGGTGGAGGATTAAACAAATTCAATCCTAACACGGAAAATTTTTTCGCATACCTTAATGATCCGGGGAATCCAAATTCAATCACAAGTGATAAAGTATTATGCCTGATTGAGGATTCGAACGGACAAATTTGGGTTGGAACATCGGGCGGAGGATTAAATAAATTTAATCACGCTACAAACATTTTTAAAGGATATACCTCACAACATGGATTAAAAAGCGCAGTTGTTTATGGAATTCTGGAAGATGATAATAAAAATTTATGGTTAAGCAGCGATAACGGCATCTTTAAATTTAACCCACAAACGGAAAAATTTATTCAATTTGGATTAGAAGATGGGCTGCAAAGTCTTGAATTCAGCGGTGGTGCGTATTTCAAAGACTCAGATGGAATAATGTACTTTGGCGGAATTAATGGTTTAAACTTTTTTGATCCAGATAGTATTGAAATTAATAACTATAAGCCACAGGTTGTCATCAGCAGCATTAAAATTTTAGATAGACAATTAAGAGGAGAATTTGATGAGCTGATTTTATCACATAGTGAAAATTTTATTTCGATTGAATTTTCAGCTCTGGATTATTCAAAACCATCGCGAAACAGATACAGATATATCCTTGAAGGATTTCAAAAGCATTGGACTAACACTGATGCGAACAGAAGAGTTGCCACATATACAAATCTTCCAGCAGCGGACTATATTTTCAAAGTAATGGGTACAAATTCCGACGGAGTATGGAATGAAAACGTTGCATTGTTAAAAATTTCAATCAATCCGCCGTTTTACCAAACCTGGTGGTTTGCAACACTCGCAATAATAATGGTTGGATTTTTATTATACTATTTAAGTACAATAAGAATAAAAAATCAATTAGCTATTGAAAAAATAAAAACAAAAATTGCTTCCGATTTGCACGATAACGTTGGAGCGGGTTTAACAGAAATTTCAATTTTAAGTGAGCTTGCCGTTCAAAACAGTAATAAAGAAAATGTTTTAACAGGCGAGCTAAGAAAAATCAGCGATACTTCACGCCAGCTTGTTGATGTAATGAGCGATATAGTTTGGGTTGTAAATCCCGAAAAAGATTCGCTTTACGATTTGATTATAAAGCTTAAAGATTCTTATAATGACTTCTTTAGTTCAGTAGGTATCTCATTGAAAGTAAAGAATGTAGAAAAAAGTAATGATATAAAACTTGCAATGGAGTACAAACAAAATCTATTACTAATTTTTAAGGAGGCCGTTAACAATTCAATTAAACATAGCAGGTGTAAAAAAATGAATCTTGAAGCTTATGTGCAGAATGATAACATTAACATATTTATTAAAGATGACGGGATTGGTTTTGATTCTGAAAAAATTCAATACGGAAACGGGATGAAGAATATGTTAAACCGTGCTAAAAAAATAAACGGTGAAATAAGCTGGAATTCATCGCCCGGAAATGGAACACAAGTACATTTTAAAGGAAAATTAAGTAAGATAAATAAATTGAAATTTTTCTTTAATATTTAAACTTAAAATAGGAAAGATAAAAGAATGATCAAGGTTGCTATTGTTGAGGATAATGATACAATCCGGAGTGGGCTTGCAGCCCTTATAAACGGAACTCCCAACTACTCCTGTGTTGCACAATTTATTGATTGTGAAAGTTTTTTAAGCAAATTAAAAAGTATACAGGTTGATGTCGTTTTAATGGATATCGCCTTACCGGGAATAAGTGGTATTGAAGGTGTTAAAAAAGCAATTGAAATAAATAAAGATTTAGACGTACTTATGCTTACCATTTACGAAGACAGCGAAAAGGTTTTTGATGCGCTTTGCGCTGGTGCCTGCGGTTATCTTGTTAAAAAAACTCCGCCCTCAAAACTATTGGAAGCAATTAAAGAAGTATACGAGGGTGGCTCTCCCATGAGCAGTAATATAGCACGCCAGGTAATAACAGCCTTTAAAGAAGTGAAGGAAACTGATGAAGAAAAAAACGAGTACTTTTTAAGTGCCCGTGAAAAAGAAGTACTTAACCTGCTTGCCGAGGGAAATAATTATCAGCAAATAGCGGATCAATTATTTATTAGTGTAGATACAGTTCGTCATCACATAAAAAATATTTATAAAAAGCTCCACGTGCATTCGCAATCCGAAGCAGTCGCTAAAGCTATCAGAAAAAAGATAATATAACATACTACCGAATATTAGCTACATATATATGTAGGTGATAGTTTATTTCCATCCAAATTCCACCCAAAACTACATAACTGTGTAATTGCAACACACGTATTTTTTATTAGTTTGAACACAGAATTTAACACCTTATTTGAAAGATACATTTATTTAAGAAATAAAAAACCAGAAGGTATCACAAAAGAAAGGGAATAAAATGGAAAGCTCTCAGATCAAAAGTAAACTTGAGAATCCCGTTTCTGATTTAATAAGTGATGAAATATACGAGCTGCTTCAAAATCGGGGACTAATAAACGAAAGAGCAGTCAGAGATTACCTGATCCGAAAAAAATTTAAATCACTCCGCGCACAGAAATTTCGAACAGGCGATGCAATTGATGCATTAAGAGAAGAATATCCGTACTTGCAGTTTGATACCATTAGAAAAATTGTTCATAATCCGCCAAAAAGTTTAGCAAACTAATTAACGCTCTCATTAGTTGAACACGCCCTGCTGTACATAACTCCTTCTATTTTCAGCGGGGCGTCCTTCCTCATAAATAAATTTGTCTTGGTTTTTTTCTTTCCATTTCTATTTTTTTTATTTTATTTCAGATGCTATTTATCCAAATAAAAATTTATTTAATTCACTGAATTACTGCTTTGCATAGTGCCAGTTTATCACTAATTTAATTTCCCAAAAATGTTAATTGAGGACAATTGAGGTTAAAATGAAATGCCTTTCCTGTGGCAAGGAAAATATAGCAAATGCCAAGTTTTGTAAATTCTGCGGTGCACAACAAACTATAAAACATAAAACCTGCTCAAATGGTCATAATTATGATGCAAGTTTAGAGCAGTGTCCTTATTGTCCGCGAGCAGAGGTAACTGCTACGATTACGAAAGCAATAACCAGTGCCAAAACTATAATTGATCCTGGCAATAATGTTCAAACTAATGTGAATGGAAGACAGCAAGCTGGTAAATCACAAACAAGAACAGTTATTGATAAAAAGACAGTTATTGTTGGTTCTGAAACAAATATTAATGAGCAGACTTCATCAGCCGAAAATCGTTTGATAGGCTGGCTTGTTAGTTTTGATTTGGATCAGGCTGGCAAGGATTTTAAGATATTTGAAGGCAGAACAAAAATTGGGCGCAGCTCTGCAAACAATATTGTAATTGATAAACCTGAAATTTCCGATGATCATGTTTTACTTTTAAGCAGAGATAATAAATTAATCATTCAGGACCAGCTTTCTGCAAACGGAACATTTGTAAACGGGAAAAAAGTAGATGAAAGAACAGAAGTAAAAAATGATGATGTAATAAAGCTTGGCACTATTTCTTTCAAATTAAAAATAATCTAATTAATAAAATTTATGTCAGACAGAAAATTTAAAATTGAAATTGGTAATCATTCAGATGTTGGAAGGGTTAGAGAAATAAACGAAGATTATTTTGGATCTTTCCAGGGAAATTACGGTGAACTACTAATTGTTTGCGATGGAATGGGTGGTCACAAAGGGGGGGAAATCGCGTCACGTTTATCCGTTGAATCAATTAAAAACCATTTCGAATCACTTAATAACAGCTTCAATCCCGTAAAAGAAATAAGGGCTTCGATTCAATCTGCAAATAATACACTAATAGATACTGCAAAAAATGATCCGGCACTTAACGAAATGGGCTCAACAGTTGTAATAACTTTACTGCAGGAAGATAAAGCTTACATTGCTAATCTCGGCGACAGCAGAATTTATTTGTGCAGAGAAGGAGAAATAAAACAACTTACTAAAGATCACTCTCTTGTACAGCAAATGGTTGATTCAAGGATGATATCTCAGGAGGAAGCTAAGCATCATCCGCAAAAAAATGTTATAACAAGATCACTCGGGATCGGATTGCAAACCGAGCCGGAAGTATCAGAAAAAATAAAAATTAAAGAGGGCGATATTTTTATCCTCTGTTCCGACGGTTTAACTACATTTGTAAACGATAGCGAAATTCTAAAAATTGTTTCAAATGAATCTGTTCAGGATGCAGCAGATAAGCTTGTTGATTTAGCCAACCAACGCGGCGGTGAAGATAATATTACCATTCAGATTGCTAAAGTGACTAGTGAAAATTAATTGAGGCAAAATTAAATAATCCATAACATTTATAATTTTATAATTCATTATTCTAAGGGAGAAGAGATGAAAATAAATCCAATCATACATCCAACATTTGTGGCAAGAGCTTTTTTTCTCTCATTAATAATTTTTTGCTTTGGAAACACTGCAATTAACGCCCAGGATGACTTTTTAAAAGAATTATTAAATACCGCCGATATCTTAAATGAAACACTTCTAGAAGTTACAGCGCTTTCAGACGCTGAAGAAAATTCAATTGGTATTGAACTTGAAAAACAAATACTAAACGACTTGCGAGTTGTGAAAGAAAGAAAATTTAATATCAAAAAAATATTTAATAACATCATGCGCTATGTTGATAGGAAAAGTATTAACTACGGATATAAAGTTGTTGAAACAGATGAAGTCAATGCTTATGCAATTGCTGGCGGAAGAATGTTCTTTAATACAGGTATTATTGATTTTTTAGAAACTGAAGATGAAATAGCATTTGTAATGGCTCATGAAATTTCGCATAACGAACTGAGACATTGTATAAAAAGAGTGCAGTATGCTGCAATTGCCTCTTCAATCGATCCTAACTTTGGAGAAATTGTGCAAGTCGCCTATGGTATTTACTCGATGCCATTTACAAAATACGATGAATATGAAGCCGATGAACTCGGTGTGTGGCTGATGAAAAAAGCCGGTTATGATAAACAAGGGGCAGTTGATTTCTTTACAAAATTGGAAGAGCTTGAAAAAGAATATGGAATAGACCAGCGTGATGCTGTAAATGATTTTATTTCTTCTCATCCAACCGCTAAAGAGAGAAGAGATAGAGTTAAAAAATTATAATTGAGTTTTAGGAAATTACAATGCACTGTACTGATTGCGGACAACTAAATGATAAAGATTCGGCTTTTTGTATAAGCTGTGGGAAACCAATGCAAGATAATAAACCCATAAACCAATTGGAAGATGAAATTGGAAAATTACAAACCTCAAATAATTCCGGTCAGGGAAAAATGGCTGCGCTTCCTGTTGAATTATCCGGTTGGAACTGGGGCGCATTTTTTCTATCATGGATTTGGGGAATTGGTAATAACACATGGATTGCGCTGCTGACTTTTATTCCATTTGTAAATTTTGTAATGATTTTTGTACTTGGAGCTAAAGGAAACGAATGGGCATGGCAAAATAAAAAATGGAACAGCTTTGAACATTTTAAGAAAGTACAAAAGCTCTGGGCAATTTGGGGTTTAGTATTATTCCTAATAAGTATTTTGTTTATGTTTTTTATAATTATTGCGGCTCTGAGTGTTGCAGATGTCTATGACTATTGATGAAAAAGCGGATGATTAAATTTACAATACTTATGGTTTCGGCAGTAGTTCTTTTATTTGCTACAAATACCTTTTTATGCTCACCAACAGGAGTTGCTCCCGAAATTATTGATATAACAGATATAAAAATATTAAAATTAAAATCCGATTCACTTAAGCTAAGTATCAATGTGCTTACTTTGAATAATAACGATTCGGATATTGAAATAGATAATATTTATTTGAATTTAATAATTGATAACAATATAATCGGCTCCGCATTCCGGTCTAAAAAAGTAACAATGGAAAAATTTGATACTTCAACAATAAATTTTCACGCAAATCTTAACACACTTAAAATAATCAAGCTTGCAAGCAATAAAAAAGACACAATAAACTTAAGATTGAAGGGTGAAGTAACCGCCGATCTCGGATTAATTGATATGCCTGTGGAAGTTGATCTTAATCATAAATTTGATTTACAGAAAGAATTAACCGAGACAATTGAGAAGGATACTAAAAATAATAAACTATTAAAAGTTGAATCCGCGAAATTAAATTCTGTGAGTTTAGGTGAATCAACAGTAGAGATTGAGTTTAAATTAACCAATCCGTACGGAATTAATATTTTATTGAAAGACTATCCATCACAAATAATTATAAATGAAAATAAATCCGGCGATGGGAACATTTCTTCGGAAATTTTATTGCTAGAAGAAAATTCAATTGCAGATGGCTCTGTAATATATGAACTAAGCAATTTTAAAATCATTTCGTCTTTATTAGGATCAATATTAAAAAGAAAATTAGAATATCAAACCAGTGGCATGCTTAAGCTCGAAGTATTGGGTTACAATATTCAATTCCCTTTCAATTTTAAAGGAGAACTTGTTGAAATATGAGCACTAATGAAATCAGGACAGTTACTCTAGGCAGAGCACCGTATAATGAAATTGTTATAAACAACCCAAGTGTTTCATCTAAACATGCTGTATTTAATATTGAAAAAGATAAAATTACGCTAGAAGATGTTGGTTCAACAAACGGAACTTTTGTAAATGAAAAGAAAATTATTTCAATTACAGTTAAACAGACTGATAAAATAAATTTTGGAAAAAATTATTCCTTCGATTGGAAGTTGCTTGAGCCATTCTTAACTAAACCAACTGTGCAGGAAACTCCTTTAACCCCTAGTGAAGAGAGATTGAGAACTAAAGTCGCTCTTGAAAAATCTGAGATAAGCATTGGGAGAAGTAGCGATAATGATTTAGTTATAAATAATGTTAAAGTATCGAGAAAACATGCAAAGCTGGAAAAAGTTGGCGATGAGTGGTTCATCGAAGATTTGAAAAGTTCGAACGGAACTTTTGTGAACAGCAAAAAGATTGATCGTATAAAAGTTAGTGCGAAAGATGTAATTACTATTGGTGGAATTCCACTAAATCTGGAAAGATTATTTGCAGGTGAAAAAGAAATTTCGGGTGATATTCAAATTGCCGCAAATGATCTCACGTTTCGTGTAAGTAATAAAGTAATTGTAGATCAAATTGGATTAACAATTTTACCAGGCGAATTTGTTGGATTGATTGGTCCTTCTGGTGCAGGTAAAACTACATTAATGATGATGATGAATGGTGTAACTAAACCTTCTGACGGTGAGGTTCTTATTAATTCGCAATCACTTTATTCAAATATAGATTCCTTCAAAGGACAAATTGGTTACGTTCCACAGGATGATATTATCCACAGGGAACTGAAGGTAAAAGAATCATTCAATTACACGGGTAAATTAAGATTGGATAACACGCCTGATCCCGAAATATCAGCTCAAGTGGATAGTGTTTTAGAGACATTGGGATTAAATGATACTAAAGAAACACTTATCGGGTCAGCAGAAAAAAAGGGAATTAGCGGCGGACAAAGAAAGCGCGTGAATCTCGGACAGGAACTTTTAACCGAACCATCAATTCTATTTTTAGACGAACCCACAAGCGGATTAGATCCTAAAACCGATTTCGATGTAATGAATCTGCTAAGAGGAATTGCATCAAAGGGAAAAATTATTATTCTTACAACTCATAACATTACAAAAGAGAATTTTGAAATTCTTTCACACCTAATCGTATTAACAAAAGGTGGCAAACTTGCTTACTTTGGTAAAGCAAATAAAGCTGCAGATTATTTTGAAGTTAATCAGCCATACGAAATATTTGAAAAGTTAGAAACACAGCAGCCCGATATCTGGAAAGAAAAATTCAGGCTATCTTCCGAATACGATATTTTTGTTAACACAAGAAAAAGTTCGACACTTGAAAGAAAAACTACCAGAACGGATAAAGGTAAGAAACGAAGTGCGGGCTTAAAACAATTCTTTACCTTAACAAGCAGGTACTTTAGAGTTAAATTGAGAGATCGTGTGAGCACGGCAATACTTTTGCTTCAAGCACCTATCATTGCTGCATTAATTGCACTTGTATTTGATGCCCCCGAAGAAAGAATGGCAGCACTTTTTATACTTGTAATCGCTGCAATTTGGCTAGGCTGCTCTAATGCGGCGCGCGAAATTGTGAGCGAGCAATCAATTTACAGGCGAGAGCGAATGGTGAATTTAAAAATTCCCTCTTATTTATTCTCAAAAATAATCGTGCTGCTGCTTTTATGTGTAATCCAATGCGGAATACTTGCAGGCATTGCTGTTCCCGCACTTGAGATGGAAGTTAGTTTTAGTGCTATGTTTTTTCTTTTGCTGCTTACTTCACTCCAATCTTTGTTATTGGGATTATTAATTTCTTCTTTTGTAAGTACAACGGAAGCCGCAATGGGCTTGATACCTCTCGTTCTCATTCCACAGGTTATATTAGGTGGATTAATAACAATATTTGAATACATGAGTGATTTTGAAAAATTGCTTGCTGCATTTAATCCAAGCAGGTGGGCATTTGAAGCGGCCACTATTTTAGAGTTTGAGGAATTCGAACCGCAAAGAATAATATCAACAGGTTTTGATCCTGATAACCTTGCAATAAATATTTTTGTTCTGTTAATTTTTTCATCAATTTTTTATCTTTTAACTGCATATTCATTAAAAAGAAAAGATATACGTTAATAATTTTATTATACGGAATTAATTATCCAAGATTAAAAAAAGTAAAATTAAACTAACATAAAACATCGTTTATATATTTGCTGGAGTATAGTAAATGTTAGAAAACATAAGAGATTACAAAATTGTAAAAAAATTGGGCGAAGGTGGCATGGGCACTGTTTATCTTGCCGATGATACTATGCTCGAACGAAAGGTCGCAATAAAAGTTCTCAATCCACTGCTTACAAAAGATGCGCACTTTACTGAAAGATTTCGGCAGGAAGCAAAAGTGCAGGCTAGCCTGGTTCATCCAAATATTGTTAGCCTATTTAATTACTTTCAGGAAGATGATAATTATTGTATGATAATGGAGTTTGCCGATGGTGAAACACTTAAGCACATGATTTCTAGTAAAGGTCCAATTCCTGAACAAAGAGCAATCTGGATTCTATCTCAAATGTTAGAGGCGGTTGGATTTGCACATAAACGTGGAATAATACACAGAGATATTAAACCGGGAAATATTCTTCTCACAAAAGATGATACTGTGAAAATTCTTGATTTTGGAATTGCAAAAATTTTGCAGGATAAAGGAATTACCAAAACCGGAACTAAAATGGGGACAATCTATTATATGTCTCCCGAACAAATTAAAGCCGTAAAAGATATTGATCATCGAACAGATATTTACAGCATTGGAGTTACTTTTTATGAAATGCTTTCGGGCAGAGTTCCCTTCAATGTTGATACTGATAGCGATTTTGAAATAATGAACGAAATTGTTCAAGGTGAAATCCTGGATCCGAGAAAAATATATCCACATATTTCAGATTGGATTGTTAAACTTCTATTTAACGCTGTTGAAAAAGACCGCGATAAAAGAATTCAATCGGCAGAAGATTTTGTACAGAGATTACTTGCTAAAGGTGGGACACAAGAAACAACAGGTATAGCAGACAGTACAATTGTTGAAGCACCAACTCAGACCGGTTTTAGCAAAAACGTGCCTCCACCGGTTCAAACAGGCATTCAATCACTTAAACCACAAACACAGCCTCCGGTAGCTTCACCGCCGCTTAAACCTGTGAAACAGGTAAAGAAAAAATTATCATTGGGAAAGTTTGCAATTTTTAGTACACTCGGCGCAGTATTTATTGCTGTACTGGTTTATTTTCTTTTTATAAAAGAACCTTCATCAGAGAACCTGTGGATAGGCGAAGAACCATGGATTATAAATCCTGATTACGGTTACTACTTCTACCCAGCAGAACGTGATTTTGATAAAGAAGATCCAACATTGTCAAAAAGTGCAAACTGGCAAGCAACAGCACAGAAAAAAATAGCCGCAACTCTGTGAATTATTAATTTATTTCAGGTTGATGTTCTGGCTGAAGCAGATCAGTAACTTCTTTAACTGGATTGAAGGTTATTAGGGGTACTTCTACAAACACCGTTATCCACTTGTACATTCCACCATTCCATAATCCGGGAAGCTCTAGAGCTTTTAATTCTTTCCCTTCTTTTGATTTTTTAGTTATTAAACCGGTATTTGGATTTGCAAAATCGTGAAGATTAAAATTTTTTCCTTTGTAATCTTTTATTCCGCATGCAAAATCAACAGGACTAAAATGTGTCGCATCATCGAAAATTTTCCTCTGCTCCAGATCGTTTAAATCTATCTGCGTGGTTTCAACAACCTGTTTGGAAATATTTCCCTTTTCATCTTCAACCAAAAATGGTCCGCCGCCAGCGTGCCCCTCTTTTTTTACAATTCCACAAACTCTGATCGGACGGTTTAGAAAATCAAAAAGATATTTTTTCTTTTCTGTAAAACTCATTGATACAAAATCAGATTTTAATTCCAGCTCAAGCTCGGAAGTAATATATTTTTGAATCTCTTCAGGCAAGTTTTTATCGGTAGAGTCATTCTCAAGCTTGAGTAAAAAAGTAAATATTTTGTTTTGAAGTTCAACTAAATAGCCGCCTAAAATCTTTTTGTATTTATAAGTTTCTCCCTTTAGATGATCCGGAACAACGTTATCAATGTTTTTTATTAAAATAACATCGCCATCTAATTCGTTCAGATTTTTTAACAAAGCACCATGCCCTGCAGGTCTAAAAAAGAGTCTCCCACTATTATCTCTGAAAGGTTTGTTGTCAGGAGTTGCAGCAATTGTATTAGTTGATGGGCTCTGGAAGGAAAAACTGACATTAAACTGCCAACCAACTTTTTTATATTTGGTTTTTATGTCATCAATTAATTCTTTGGTAGTGCTCTCATGCTCTGGTGAAATTGTAAAATGAATATTAGCTCTTTTGTTTTTATCTGCAGCATAATTTATAGCTTCGACTAAGTGTTCTTCAAAAGCGGTTCGGCTACCATCAGGATATTTATGGAACTTTATACATCCTTTGGGCAAATTCGAATAATTAAGTCCTCTCTTTTCCAAAGTATAAATTAGAATATCTGTCACATCGCCTGATTTAAACAGACTATTTATAATTTTTCCATCTTTTTTTAAACATTCTTTCAAATCATAATAAAATGCAAAACGATTTATGTTTTCTAAAAATTCAACCGAAGCGGCAGCATTCTCATTTTTCGGTTTATTTTTTAATTCCTCAATTGAAATTCTATTTTTATCCAATAAAACAGCCTGAAGTTTTTTAAACATTCTCGTTGCAGCACCGGAAGCAGGAACAAACTTCATCACTCTTCCATTATCTAAAGCCATTTGGAATAAATCTATTAGTTCTTTTTGTTTATTATTCTGAATTGTTTTTATACCGTCGTTGAGTTCACAGGCTTTTATAAGTTTTACGAATGGTATCCCATTTTTAAATATTTTTAATTGATCAATAATTTTTTCAGGACTAACATCCAGATTGTTTTCGTTATTTAGTTCAATTATTAGTTGTTCAACTTCTTCTTTTGTCATATTTCTTCAAATTATCATTTTGAATATTACTTTCAACAAAAATAATTAAATAAATTTAGCTTGTGAAAAATAACATACAAACAATAGCCCATAAATTAAGTTTCAGCAAAGGAATTGTTGAGAACGTACCTTCTGTAAAAGTGGATGATCCCATATTAAGTAAAAAAGGAATTAATCTTATTGTGAAACGAGAGGATATGAATCATCCTTATTTATCAGGGAATAAATACTATAAATTAAAACATAATTTGGTAGAAGCGAAAAACAGCGAATATGATACACTGCTCACTTTCGGTGGAGCGTATTCAAATCATATTTATGCAACTGCTGCCGCGGGAAAAATTTTTAATTTTAAGACCATCGGTGTAATAAGAGGTGAAGAATACAAACCTTTAAATCCCACTCTTTCTTTTGCAAAGAAATGCGGAATGAAACTACACTACATGGATAGAAAGTCTTACAGAAATAAAACAGATGCTGAGGTAACAAAATCATTAACAGAAAAATTTGGAAGATTTTACTTAATCCCCGAAGGCGGCTCAAACTATTTAGCTGTAAAGGGTTGCAGCGAAATTGTTCGATCAATTGAAAACGATTTTGATTACATTTGTTGTGCAGTTGGTACAGGCGGAACACTTGCGGGTTTAGTTGCAGGTTTAAACGGAGAAAAAAGAGTGCTTGGTATTTCTGTTCTAAAGGGAGCAGATTTTTTAAATGAAAATGTTAATATCCTTTTAAATTCATATTCCAAAACAACATTCAAAAATTGGCAAATAAATTTCGATTATCATTTTGGTGGCTATGCGAAATTTAATCTTGAACTTTTAAATTTTATTGATGAATTTGAGCGCAAAACAAAAATTCCAATCGAACCAATTTACACAGGCAAAATGCTTTATGGCATATTTGATCTTGTAGATAAAGGTTATTTTCATTCTGGAAAAACAATCATTGTTATTCACACAGGTGGACTGCAAGGCATGATGGGACTTTCAGATAAAATAAAGCGCATTAAAAATTAACATAAGGCGTAGATTTAATCTATTTTTAATAAATGATGTTTCAAATCAAACTCCAATATATTAAGTTGGAGTTTAGAGAATAGTACACTATCAACAAAAATAATGAAGCCAAAAAAAAGTAACAATTCAGAAAAAAATTATCGCGAGCTTATCGAAAATTCTCTACAGGGAATTATTATCATTCAGGAATATAAAGTTGTTTATGCAAATCCTGCGTTCGCAAAAATTATAGGATATACTGTTGAGGAACTTCAATCTTTTACACCACAGCAGATTATAGAATTAGCACATCCTGATAACAGAGAAAAACTGTGGAGAAATTTTAAAAAGATAATAACGGGTTTGAATATTTCACCACACTATCAATTTAAAGGATTCAGTAAGCAAGGTAAGACAAAAATATTAGAATTATATGCAAACAGAATTGAGTATGATGGAAAGCCAGCAATACAGGGATTTATTTTAGATATCACCGAAAAAGTTGCAGCACAGGAAATTATAAAGCAAAGAACAAAATTAATCGAAACTATTTTGAACAACATTCCAATGGGAATAGTTGTAAACGAAATTGAAACTGGAAATTCTAATTTGATGAATAAAGAATTCCGTGAAATTTTTGAATGGCAGGAGGATAAACTGCCAAATGTTAATAAATTTTTTAATAAAGTTTTTACCGATCCTGAGTTAAGAAAAAGTCTTTCTTCTAAAATAAAAGCCGATATTAAAGGGAAAAAACCTGAAAATATGTTTTGGGACAGTGTTGAAATTAATTCAAGAAACGGTGATAAAAAATTTCTATCAATAAAAAACATTCCTCTCTACGATCAGAAATTGATGATACTTACTGTGCAGGATATTACTGAAAGAATCAAAACAGAAAACGAACTTCAGAATTCTTTAAGAGAAAAAGAGATACTGCTGAGAGAAATCCATCACCGGGTAAAAAATAACCTGCAAACAATAACAAGCTTGCTCGATTTACAAGCTGAAGCTATTAGAGATGCCGAAAGTAAAAAGGCTTTAAAAAGCAGCCAGAGCAGGATAAGATCAATGGCTTTAATTCATGAAAAACTTTACAAATCAGAAAATCTTGAGAGGATAAAAGCTCGTGAATACATTCAGCATTTAATAGAATACTTGGAAGGAACCTACCAAACAAGCGATACAAATATTGAAATTAAAACTGATGTGGAAAATTTATTTCTCAATCTGGATACTGCTATTCCCTGTGGTCTAATTATAAACGAGCTAGTGTCCAACTGCATGAAATATGCTTTTAAAGCAGACCGCAGCGGCAAAGTATTAGTTACACTGCAAAAACTTGGAACGGAAAAATTAATCCTTCGAGTTTCCGATAATGGAATTGGAATTTCTACAGAAGTTACACCTTTGAACTCACCATCTTTAGGTTTGCAATTAGTAAGTCTTTTAACAACACAAATAAAAGGCGATTTGAAAATAGATAGAACTTATGGAACTAGTATTTCAATTTCATTCCCCGTGCAATCGGGCATTGAAGAAATAAAGCAACAGTAATCAACTGAATCCAATAAAGGCAAAATTTGAATACTAAAATATTAATAGTTGAAGATGAAGCAATAGTTGCTAAAAATATTGAAACGCATCTTATTAATGCCGGCTATGAGGTTGTAGGATTTGCAACTACAGCAGAAGAATCAATTGAAAAAGCACAACAAGCCAAACCAGATCTTGTTTTGATGGATATAAAACTTAAGGGAAATATTGATGGTATTGAAGCTGCCAATAAAATTCGTGAATCACTTCTGCTGCCGGTTATATTTTTAACATCTTATACCGATGATGAAACATTTCAGCGTGCAAAGCTTACAGATCCTTTTGGATATTTAATTAAACCTTTCGATATCAAGGATCTGAACAGAACAGTGGAAATGGCACTTTACAAAAGTAAATTGAACAATGAATTACTGGAAAATCAAAGGCGATACGAAATTGCAGTTGAATCAGGAAAAACTGGTGTTTGGGAATTCTGGATAAATGAGAAAAAATATTTTTCTGATAAAAATTTAAAAGCGCTTTACGGTTTTAATGAGGATGAACTATCGGACAATTTAGAGGATTGGTCCGCACTTGTTCACAAAGAAGACAGGACAGAGATGACTGCAATATTTGATAACTTTATTAAAAACTCGAAAAAAGAATTTCGATTTGAGCACCGCATTTATAAAAAAGACGGCTCGGTTGGATGGGTAGTTGATCGTGGAGTACTTTTTCCTCCTGATGACAAAAAGCCACTGCGTCTTATTGGAACAACAACTGATATTACAGAGAAAAAGAATTCAGAATTAGCATTAATTAAAAGCGAAGAAAGATTCAGAAATATTTTTGAAAATTCCGGAACAGGAATGGCAATTCTGGAACCTGACGGTTCTTTAACAAAAACCAACCATGCATTTAGAGAGATGATTGGTTTTAGTGAAGAAGAATTATCTAAAATGAATTTTAGGGATATTACACATCCCGGCGATATAGAAAAATCTGTTGAGCTGAAATCTGATCTGTTAGAAAATGAAAATAAGGAAAGTCGATTAATGGAAAAAAGATATTTGAATAAAAAAGGGGAAATAATCTGGGCACTTACAAGTGTTTCGCTCCATAGAGATTTTGAACGCAAACCTCTGTTCTTTATTGCACAAATACAAAATATTACAGAACGTAAAAAAGCAGAAGAGAAGCTGATAAAATATGCAGATGAATTAAAAACTCTAAATGCATCAAAGGATAAATTCTTTTCTATTATTTCGCACGATCTAAGGAGCCCGTTTAATTCACTATTAGGTATAACTGAATATATTTCTCAATCCTACGATGATTTAACACAAAAAGAAATTCGTGATTCTGTGAAAAACATTTACAACTCTTCACAAAAACTTTATAATCTTATTTTAAATTTACTCGAATGGTCGCGTTTACACACCGGAAGGTTCGAAATTGATAAAGCCGAAATTGAACTACAAGCTCTAGTGGAAGAAATGAAAAGTTTGTACAGTGAAAGTGCACGTGCAAAAAATATAAATATATATACTGAGATTCCTGATAATCTAAATATTCTTGCAGATAAATACATGATTGAAACTATTTTTAGAAATCTTATTTCTAATGCTATTAAATTCACAAATGATGGTGGCAAGGTTAAAATTATTGCCAGCGCAAAAGGTTCTTTTGCTGAAATAGCTGTCATTGATAATGGTGTGGGAATATCGAAAGAAAATCTTAACGATCTATTCAAAATAGATGAGCAGTTTAGAAGAGACGGAACAGCAAACGAAAAAGGCACTGGATTAGGACTTATTCTTTGCAGAGAATTTATTGAAAAGAATAATGGAACAATTAACGTGGAAAGCGAGGAAGGAAAAGGCAGCAGGTTTTTAATAACTATTCCTCTTTATAAAGCTTTAAAAAACTAATAGTTACAGATTTAACTCATCGGTAAAAAACCAAAAACCATACGGATATTATCGTTCTAAAACACTAAATAGTTAACTTTCACTTGTTAAATAAATTTTTCACAATTTAAAGAAAAAAACATATTCCAAAAAATAATCTTATGGTATTAATATGAGTGATCTCTTAATTGTATTCATCGGACTAGCATTAATGCTTTTTATATTTTTTGTTCTAGCTACTTCCAGAACAGCAATATTAAAAGGCTATAACGGACTTCCCTGGTTTTTGTTTTCAATCATCCTTCCACCTTTTGCATTCATTGGAATTCTTATGGCAAAACCAAAGACCGCGAAAGCTAAAGAAGAATATGATTTTGCAGAAAATATTATAATGGATCTAACACAACCATTTGTCGATCTTGCCCATACTTCGCGCGCACTGCTTGGTGTAAATCTCTCTTATGTTTTAGAAGGTCTAACATACTTCGGCGTTGTAGGTTTATTAGCAATTTACTTTAATGATTTTATTGGACTCGATGATATTGATGCGGGAAGAATGGTCGGAATTCTAACTGCGGGTATTACTATTGCAATGCTTTTTTTGGGTGCTACTGTTGATTGGATTGGACTAAGAAAATCTTTATTGATAGCTCTCTCACTAATGCTTGTTGGTAGAATTTTACTCACAACTTCTCCAAATTTAGGTGTGCCCGGTTTATGGAACTCCGCTCATATTTTATCTATGCTTGGAATACTTGGAATTATTTTAGGCTATGGAATTTACCAGCCGGCTTGCTATGCAGGTGTTAAACAATTAACAAATGAAAAAACCGCTGCGATGGGTTACGCAATGCTTTATGCGCTGATGAATTTAGGTGGATTTTTACCTGGTATTATTTCACCACCAGTAAGAAGAGCTTTTGGAATTACAGGTGTGTTCTGGGTCTATGCTGCATTAACAGTTGTAGGAATCGGAATAGTCTATTTTGTAATCACAAAAAAAGCAATGAAAAAAGCTGTAAGTGATGCTAACCAGGACGCTGACGGTAATCAAAAGCCAGAAGAAAGAGATGAGATGGCTGGACTAACAACAAAAGAAAAATTCCTCTATTATGTTAAAAATTTCCCCTTAAGAGATCTTCGGTTTTTATACTTCATTTTCATTCTTATCTTCGTGCAAACACTCTTTGCACACAACTGGCTTACTATTCCACTTTACACCAGCAGGGCTTTTGAAGGATTTGTTAGTGATAATTTTGAATTTTTCGTAAATCTAAATCCAATTTTAATTTTTATTTTGGCTCCGATGGTCACTGCACTAACCTCCAAAAAAGATACCTATAATATGATGATTATTGGAACGTTTGTGATGGCTTCACCCACATTTATACTTGCACTTGGACCAAACATTTACACGTTAATGGCTTATCTAATTATTATGACAATTGGAGAAGCAATGTGGCAGCCAAGATTCTTACAGTGGGTTGCAGAAATTGCACCTAAAAACATGACTGGAATTTATATGGGTATTGGTCAGTTTCCATGGTTTCTTACAAAAGTAATAACAAGTTTGTACTCCGGCTGGTTTTTAATGAACTACTGCCCAACTGATACTCCACCTTCAGAAATGAATACGGAAATGATGTGGCTTATATATGCTTCTATTGCTATGATTTCTCCCCTGGGTTTGTTTCTTGCACGTAAATGGATGAGAAAGGGCTTTAAAGTTAAACACGACAGCAGCTCTTAGTAATGGAAGATCAGGTTTTACTAAAAGAAATAAAACAACTCCCGGAGAAAGCAGAATTACTTTTTAGCCGGCTTTGGGATATTTCTGTTGATGGTATGCGATTGATTGACAGAAACGGCAAAATATTAATGGTAAACGATGCTTACTGCAGTATTGTTAGAATGAAAAAAGAAGATTTAGTAGGTAAACCATTTTCAGTCGTTTATCATCAATCTGAAAAGGAAATAGTGTTTGAGACTTACCTAAAGGATGCTACAAATGAAGCAATAAAAACCAGGTTCGAAAGAGAAAATGTTTTGTGGAATGGTAAAAAATGCTGGTTTGAATTCTCAAACTCTTTCTTGGATCTACCGGATTCTGAGAAAGTAACATTAAGTATAATCAAAGATATTACAGAAAGAAAAAAATCTGAGCTTGAACTTATTGAGAGTGAAAAGAAGTTTAGAATGTTATTTAATAATGCGAACGATGCAGTGTTTGTTACACAGCTTAGAAAAAATAAAACTTATGGGGATTTTATTGAAGTAAATGATGTTGCCTGTAAAAGATTTGGATATACAAAAGATGAATTTTTAAAATTAAGTCCTTCAGCAATTATTCAACCGCAATACATCGAAGAGTTTAACAGAAGTATCGAAAAACTTATTGGAGAAAGCCACATTATCTACCAGGTTATTCATCGTGCAAAGGATAAAAAGCTTATTCCAGCTGAAGTGAGCTCACATCTCTTTCCTTACGATGGTGAGTTAACTGTGCTTTCAATTGCAAGAGACATAACGGAAAGAAAAGAAGCTGAAGACAAGCTTAGAAGAAACAGCATTGTTTTAAGAAATCTTGCTTCTCATTTACAATCAATTAAAGAAGAAGAAAGAACCCTAATTGCACGCGAAATTCATGATGAGCTAGGACAGGTTTTAACTGTTTTAAAAATTCAAATAACACTGCTTGCAAATAAATTGAGAGACGATCAAACAGATTTAAAGGAGAAAATAAGCAGTCTTTCAAAAATAATTGATGATTCAGTTGAATCTGTACAACGGATTACATCCAAACTACGTCCAAACATTCTTGATGAGCTTGGTTTAATTCCTGCAATTGAGTGGCAGACACAGGAATTTAGAAAGGTAACGGATATACTATTTTCGCTTTCTCTGCCATCGAGTGAAATAAATATTGATAAAGAAAAATCCACAGTGATTTTTAGAATTTTTCAGGAAGCTGTTACAAATGTAATCAGGCATGCATCTGCAATCCATGTTTATATATCATTAAATGTTAGTCATCCTAAATTAATTTTGGAAGTAAGAGATAACGGTTCAGGCATAAGCAGTGAACAAATAAAAAATCATAGATCATTGGGAATTATAGGAATGAAAGAAAGAGCACTTGCAGTTGGTGGTGAGGTCAATATAGAAGGAATTCCAACAAAAGGAACAACGGTTAAAGTTGAAATTCCTTTTAGCCTAGAGAGCAATTAATTTGTGGTTGAATAAATGATTAAAATTTTAATCGTAGATGACCACGCTATTGTTAGAGAAGGGTTAAAGCAAATTGTAGCTGAAGAAAATGATATGATTGTAAGCGGCGAAGCAAAAGATGCATCGGAATTAATTAATCTTGTAAAAAACAATCACTTCGATATTGCAGTAATTGATATTAGCATGCCGGGCAGAAGCGGATTGGATGCTTTAAAGGATTTAAAGAAAACCAAGCCCGATTTACCTGTGCTAATTTTAAGTATGTTTAGCGAAGAGCAGTACGGCTTAAGAGCTATAAAAGCGGGTGCTGCCGGCTATATGAAAAAAGTCAGTGCGCCGAATGAGCTTGTTTCAGCAATTCGTAATATTGTTAAAGGTGGCAAGTACATTAATCAATCTCTTGCAGAAAAACTTGTTGAAGAATACGGCGGTAAAGCAAATCCACAACTTCACGAAAAATTATCTGACCGTGAATACCAGATTATGTGTTTAATTGCCAGCGGCAAATCCGCCGAAGAAATTTCAAATGATCTTTCAATCAGCATTCACACATTTTACACTTACCGCAATCGTATTTTGGAAAAAATGCAGTTGAAATCTAATGTCGAATTAACTCAATATGTAATTCAGAATAAGTTAATTGAACTTTAATAACTGAGGAAAATAAAAATGAAAACATTAAGGCTTATCGCAACTTTTTCATTTTCTTTCGGTCTCTTGATTATCCTCTCGGGCTGTTCAACAGTAACTTATAAAGAAATCTATCCAATTTTACAAGATGGTAAGTACGACAGTGAATTTCCATATAAAGGAGCATCGAATGAACTGAGAGAAATAAGCCAAACCGTTCATAGAATTAATAGCACAGCATTTTATAAAACTTATCTTTTTGATCGAAGTTCTGCACTGACAAAAAAAAATTTAGATTCATCAAACATATCTAAAAATAATATATCGGAAGGTTATGCAGATCAATCAACATCCGGTACAGGTACAGCTGTATTTTTTAGTGAGGGTAAAATTGCAATTCTAACCTGTGCACATATTGTAAATGATCCTGATACCATTATTTCCTATTTTGCAGATGAAGAAGGACAATTAACTGAATACATAGAAGCAATATTTATAAAAGAAAGACAGTCCATTTATGCAGTTGGCTTTCCCGAGGGAAGTGAATTTGAGATTTTAGCCGTAGATAATAAAACAGATCTGGCAGTGATTGGAAGAGACTATAAATCACTTTCAAATCTAAAATTTCAAATTTTCAATTATCCTTTAGGACTTGCAAGAGAATTAGATTGGGGCTCATTCGTTTACGTTTTTGGTTATCCTATAAATAATCAGATGGTAACAAAAGCTATAGTTAGTAATCCTAATAAAGATGAGTCGGGTTCATTTTTAATTGATGCTGTAATTAATAATGGAATGAGCGGCGGAGTTGTCCTCGCAATAAGAGATGGTGTGCCAAATTTTGAAATGGTTGGTATGATTCAATGGGTTCCTGAGGTTGAAGAGAATGTGCTTGCACCCAAAAAATTGAAAAATAATGAGGGCTACAATCCAATTGTGCCTTATGAAGGGGAAGAATATGTTAAACGATTTTCCTCAATCAGGTATGGAATTGCAAGAGTAATCTCGGTTGAGGCAATTAAAAAGTTTTTCAGGGATAACAGAGAAAAATTTTATGAAAAGAGATACTACTTTGAAAAATTTATGAATTAGTTATCGATTATTACTTTCTCTTTCTATTGCAATTCGTTCGCAGTAATTTTTAAATACTACCAAATTTTTCTTGGTTACACTTTTAATCCTGGATATAATAAGTTTCTGTTTAAGTCCACTCAATATTTTTATAATTGAAAACTTATTTTGCAGCACTTTGCGTTTCGGCAGAATTCTAACCTCAAGAGTAGTTCCATTCTTTGATTCCTTTAGCCTATTGTCTGTAATAAATTCTACACCCATGGTTAATGATGCCTCTTCTGTATAGCTTATTTCTTTATCCTTTTGTTCATTTGCCAGAGTAACAAAATGAATTTCCAGATCATCAAAAACACAGGTATGAGAAGAGTTTACCCGGTTAATAGGAGAAGATCCGGCTACATCTTTAATGTTAGGAACATATTCCAATTTTGCGTCTATATCAGTTAATAGCTCATGTACGAGCAATATAGGTGCTTTGATTTTTATAGTTGCATCGGCTTTTTCTTTGTAAAATTGTTTCCTGCTATCAAAAGCTGGTTCAGGAATATTATCCCTTATTGAGTTCAGAAGGCTGTATTTAAGTTTAATATCATTAAAATTTTCTACTTCTTCAGTGTGGTCTTTAAATGGCTCGATATCCAATTGATCATCACCGACGGAGTTTGAGTTACTCAAATATTTTTCCGTCAATAACAGGTATTCTTTAGCATTGAGTTTATTTTTTAACAATCGATGTGCAAGGATTACATCGCTACCGAAAATTTTAGGGAAATTTCCAATTATTGTTTCATCTAATTCACCATAGTGAGTAATAAATTTGAGAGTTAAATTAATAGCATTGCGGCAGGCTCCGCACTGGCAAACATTATCTCTTTGTATAATTTTCAAGTGTGTATGAAAATCAATAAACATTTTTTTCACTTGTTTGACTATTTCTTTCAATTTCGGAGCATCACCAATTCTGTAAAAAAGAACAGCGTCACCTTCAATTTCAGAAACTGTCATTTCAAGCTGGTTACCATTGATTATTATCTCTAATAGTTCGGAAATAATATGTTTGCTGTGCTTGATTTCAGTTTGAGTTACAAACTCGGTATAGCCGCTTATATCTGGTATAAAAATTAATGCTGAATCATTCATAATTTAAATGGTTTTTGAAAAAGGAATAATACTTCAAAAAACCTCATTACTTAAGTTTTTTAATATGATATGGAGATAAATTGATCATTGCTTTATCGCTTAAGGTATATTATTTTCATGGTAAAATAACTAAGCTACATTAGTTCTGTAAATGTTTTGAAACTCTCAATTTATAATATTATTCTACTTATTTTGCTGAGTTGTTCAACGTTTGTTTATCCACAAAATTTTAATAACGGACAAAATTACTCTCACCTTCAAGGCTTACAATTTATAGAAAAAGGAAATATAAATGAAGCAATAAAATATTTTAAACTCTCAGCTGATTCCTTTTCTTATTCAGATTCTTACCACCAGCTGGCAATAATTTACTGTGATAAAAACACTGTTGAATCCCGCGTGCTTGCTCGCAAATATATTCAAAAAGCAATTTTTAGTGATAATAAAAATATTGAATACAGGCTTCTTAAAGCAAAGCTTATGGAAAAATTCAGCAGGAAAATGGCATACGATGTTTACCAAGAAATTCTGAACATTGATGCAACCTGCACTGAAGCGCTCTTCAACCTTGGGAAAATAAAAGAGCTGGATTTTTATGAATACAATAATTCCGTTTTAAAAATTAACAGCGATCCCTCTTTAAGTTTTGATGAGTTTGCTATAGATGATTTCTTAAAAGCCGAAACTTTTTTTAAAAGTGCAATTGAATCAGATTCAAACAGAACAGATGCATATTTTCATTTGAGCTGTCTTTATGAGGAAATTGAAGAACCGCAAAAAGGAATTCCGCTACTCAAAAAAGTAATTGAAATTGATCCTGATAATAAAGAAGCATATACATATCTCGGTTTACTTTATTATAAATCCACTCAAATGGACTCAGCATATCTCGCATACAAAAATGCATTAAAATTGATGGGTGAAACTGAAAAGAATGAGTTCAAATATCAATCTGCAACTCTACTCTTAAATGAAAATTTGAGCGAGAATTTGAGTGGTTTTTCTAAACCGAAAATGGAAGAATCAATTGAAAAATTCTGGCAAACATCAGATCCTTTACTTCTTACAAGTTACAATGAAAGATTATTAGAACATTATTCAAGAGTTGCGTATTCCAATCTCAGATTTAGTGTGCCCGAACAGGAACTTTACGGCTGGAATACGGATCGAGGTGAAATATTGATTAGATATGGTGAACCAGTAAACAGATTAAGGTTCAGACCACACATAAGTGCCGGCGGAAGAACATCACTAATGCTTAAAACCGATTTATGGTTTTATAAAGATAAAGTTCTTGGTTTTGTTGATGAATACTGGAACGGCAACTTCAGGTTTAGTACGCCGCGACCGTACAGCAGGCACATTTCTCAATTTGCCGGCGATACGGATTTCTTTGTAAAAGATTTGCGAAGAAATGAACCGGAAAATTATGAACCAAAATTTGAAGGACCTGTAGTTAATGTACCTTATGATGTCGTTCAATTTAAAAACTTGGTAAATGAAGCTGCAGGAAAAACTGATCTGTATGTTAATTATGCTATAAGTTTATCAAATCGATTTAATTTAGAAGATAAATTTCCACTCGCACACAAATACGGATTGTTTTTACTCGATGAAAAATTTGATATTACAATTAAAAAAACTGATTTAATACTGGACAGCAAGCCCGAGAACAATATAAAGTTAAGCTTAGATGAAGAATATCAAATAAATTCAATTGAATTAAATACAGAACCTGATAGTTTTCAAATAGCTTTTGAAATAATGCGAATAAATGATAATGGGGTTTCGGCAAATCGTTTTAATTACCAGATAAAAAATTTCAGCATCATAGATTTAGAATTAAGTGATATTCTTCTTGCAGAAAAAGTTACTAAAAGTAATTTCGATTTAACCATGAAACGAGGTAACTTAAATATTCTTCCGAATCCACTAAATGAATTCACAGCAACAAGCAGAATTTATATTTATTACGAGGTTTATAACCTAACTTTAGACGAAAATAATATGGCAAATTTTGAGCAGCAAGTAACAATATCGAAAAAAAATGATCAATCAGGTTTTGAGAATGTTATAGAATCCATTACAAATTTTTTAGGATTTGAAAGTGAAGAAGATAAATTGACACTGACTACAAATTATCAATCGTTTAATAAAAACGTGCCGGTTTATTTTCAAATAGATATGAATAAATACAGTAAAGATGACTACGTATTGACTGTTGAAGTAAAAGATCTTCATAGTAATAAAGTTGTAAATGCAGAAACTCTGCTGAGGTGGAGATGAAAATGTTATTTAAAAGAAATACACAGTATTCGATAATTTTAAAGATAAGTATTATTCTTAGTGAAGTAATTTTTATTTGCCTGTTTTATTTTTTCCCAAAACTTACACCTGCAGCTTTTAATAAATTTAATGATTCTATAATATTAATTGATGAAATACCAATAACCATACAACCGGCAATTGAATCAATACAATCACCTATTCCTCCGCAAATATTAATTGAAGATGAAATTGAAGAGCCTGATTTACTGGCAGATATATTAATTATTGTTGATAGTAAAACCAATTCGGCTACAGGAATTGAATACCCGGTTGTTAATGGATCACTATCGGCTATTCCAAAACCACCGAGACAAACTTTAGAAGTTTTACCTGAACAA
This sequence comes from uncultured Ignavibacteria bacterium, assembly GCA_965365225.1. Taxonomy (GTDB): domain Bacteria; phylum Bacteroidota; class Ignavibacteria; order Ignavibacteriales; family Ignavibacteriaceae; genus IGN2. The sequence continues at coordinate 49,926 of CBDUAV010000005.1, forward strand.
AACGGAGATAATATTTCAGGTTCAATAAAATTAAGCTTGAAAATAAGTGAAACCGGCAGTGTGATCGATCACAAAATTCTGTTTAATAATTTAGATTGCGAAGGCTGTGTATCAGAAATTTTGGCTGCTGCGTATAAATCCAGATGGGAATCAGGCGCAAATAATGGAATTTCTGCAGAATACTGGGTTGAAAAAACATATAGTTTTTACTAAATATAAGTCGCGGGTAGAAAAAGTTTATCATCATTCCTAAAAAAAGTTCAAGCAAATGGTAACATTTTTAACATTTGAAGAGTCTTAATAGCATACGTGGAGAGGTTATGATGACAAAAATGCTACAAAAAAAACCAATTAAGATTAAGTGCCCTCACTGTATGCAGGAAGTAGAGGATGCCTGGATTTGTGAAATGGATTCAGTCATTGGGTTGAGGTATGCCTACATTTGCAGTAACTGCGAAAAGCTTTTAGGAATTTCTGCCCACAAAGACCGCCCAATATTTATCTCTCAAAAAGGAGAAGAGATAAGTAATCACCTGCAAAATGAAATTTAATTCATCGCTTAAATTCTACAAAATTACTCCGCCACCTAAACAACAATCATCATCGTAAAAAACAGCAAATTGCCCGGGTGCTATTCCTGAATCAGGTTTTTCCAGTCTAACATTTCCATTTCCATCGTTTAATTGCAAAGTACAATTAAAAAAATTTTCGCCATGTCTAATTTTTACTTTTAGTTTTTCTTTCGCAGGAGGACTACCGGATATCCAATTAAATTTTCTTACGTTAAATTCGCTTCGCTCTCTAACTGCTTTATTTTCTTTTGAAATGTATACAATATTGTTATCAACATCTTTATTTACAACAAACCATGGACCACCGCCTAATTTTAAACCGGACCGTTGACCTATCGTATAGTAGTAGTAGCCCGGATGTTTGCCCATAACTTTGTTTGTATCAACATCAACAATATCCCCTTCTAATTCACCAAGATGATGTTTAATGAACTCTTTAAACTTTATTTGACCCAAAAAACAAATTCCCTGACTATCTCTTCTGGTTTGTGTAGAAAGATTAAATTTACAAGCAATATTTCTGATTTCTGATTTTTTAAATTTTCCAATTGGAAAAAGAGCACGCGATACCTGCGCTTGTGTAAGATAAGCAAGAAAGTAAGTCTGGTCTTTAACAGGATCAGAAGAAGTTTTCAAAGAATATTTGTTATCAATCAATTCAACGTTTGCGTAGTGCCCGCTAGCAACTTTTTCAAAAGATAAATCAATCTTATCGTAAAATTCGCCAAACTTAATCAGGCTGTTGCAGAAAATATCAGGATTTGGAGTTCTACCCTCTTTAATTTCATCAATTGTGTATTTAACAACATTATCCCAGTACTCGGTTTGAAGGGGAATAACTTCCAGTGGAACATCTGCTTGCTTGCAAACGGCACGTGCATATTTTAAATCCTCTTCCCAGGGGCATTCACCAAGAAAAGAAAACTCATCCTGCAGCCATATTTTAAGATAGAAAGCAGTTAAATCGTGTCCTTCATTCTTTAGAAGCCGCAATGCAACAGAGCTATCAACTCCACCTGATAATAATGCAGCAATTTTCATGTTTTGGTATTTTTCTTTTTCGAAATCAATTTTTCCAGTACCTCATCGTACAAAGGTTTTTTTACTTTGCTTAAAATAATAGTTGCAAGCTTATTTGAGTTTTTTAGTTTATGATAAAATCCGACACAGACGGCATTTTTCCCATCACAAACTTTCATAACACCCGAAATTCTATTTTCAAAAATTCCACCAGAAAGCGATTCGATATCTTCGTAGTGAATTATTAATTCTTTTTTTGATAGAAAGAAGTTTGAGCAAACCAGTTTTTCGTCATCAGCTAAAATTTTATACGGGAGAATTTTATACAAGTTTAAATAATACCGGTTGATAAAATAAATTACCAATAATGCAATTACTATTGGAATAATTAAAATATTGTTTTGATCTAAATAAACAACTAACGGGACGGAATAAACAACCAAGAAAAATGTTACAACCAGGTTTCCGAATTTAAATATCAGCCTGAAAAATAAGGGGTAAGAAAAAATTTGCTTCTCTATTATATTCTCGCTCATAATTGCAAAACAAATTTAACTAAATGCGTAAAGATTATGAACGTTAAAAAATGATAGGTAATGTAAATAGTGGTGAATATAAAAAGCCGTCCTTATTTGGTGGACGGCTTCAATCTACATTTATAAAACTTATTATCCTTCTTTTGGATGAATCTCTGCTCCCAAACCTTTAATTTGATAAAGAGTAATTGATCCTGTTACAGTGGCAGGATCAAACTCTTTTCCTGTTTCCTCTGCAATATGTTCAAAATATCCTACTGCTTCTTCCTGAGTAAGTTCAATTTTATAAACTTTTCCTTCAACAAGGGCGTTTTGTCCAATTGCTTCCATCGGAAAAATTATATCACCGTCTTTTACTTTAACTTTTATTTTGTCAAACTCAACGCTTTCCTCTTCAGATGGCTGATCAGATTTAAGCTCCATCCAGCAGCCCATTTTAGGACACACATCTAAAACTTCACCTTCAACAAGCACAACTTGATCGAGGTAACTTTCCGGATCGGCAAGTATATCTGAAATATTTGTCTTTTCAGTAAGTGTAATTTTATTGCCCAAAGCTGCATCTTCATTTTGAGCAAATAACACTCCGCTTAATAGAATAAAGGTTATTACAGAAATTAGAATGGCTTTCATTTTTTCTCCACTGTTTAATTTGTTTTGTTTAATTGAATTTGATTTTAATAGGTTTTTCAATCTCTATTTTCATTGATGGAAATTTTTCAAGAAATTCTTTCATCTCATCTAAATTTTTTGGTTCCTTGTTAGTAAACTCTTTAAAGTTGTCCTTATCTTTCATCATTTCACTAAAATCCATTTGAAATAAAGTAACCTCAGAACCATCAACATAGCTGGCATTAGTATTAACGATATTACCATCAACTCCTACTTTAATTTTTATACTCATCCCATCCATCATTTCTAAAAATTCATCACCAATTTCATCATTAATTTCTTCAGTTTCATCTTGTTCAATTTCTTCTGATTCACCTTTATCCTTTTCAATTTCGGGACGATCTATTATTAACTCGGCAATATCTCCCTGAATGAAACTAAAATAATAAAATTCTTTTGCTTGCCCGGTTTCTTCGTCTCCCATTCCCACTTCAACCTTGTCATCAGGATCCGGACTGATCTTTATTTTGCTAACATCATTAAAAGAATAAATTGCCGTATAACCTTCCCAGTTTTCATCACTGATAAAATTGTGGGAAACGTAATTTACGTCTGCACCGTAATTTTTTGCATCATCAATAATTTCATCATCTTTGAACAAAGTAAATTCTTCCGTGGATGTTGAATCCTGAAAAGACCGTGCGAAATCTTTGAGCATATTTACAAATGCTTTGCTCATTACAACTCTTTCATTTATAGTGCCGCTGCCATCTTTATTAATAAATAATGTTGTTTCAATTTGAATACAACCGTTAAATAAAACTGCCGTTGCAAATGCAATTGTAATCCATCTAGATATTTTCATTTTAGCTCCTAAAATCACAAAATAATAAACGTAAAATTACAAAAATTTTTATGAACTTGATTTGCTTCAATACTAAGTACTAGGTACTTGAGTATAATTTAAATATCAGCGATAATTTCATCATTTCAATTTTATATATTTAGCTGAGAAATATTAAAAATTAAACTGTTAAATCTTGATTATAAAACAAAAAACAATAACTCAGATTTTCATTATACTGCTTGCAAGCCTTTTCCTAATATTGTTCACAGGTATTAGAGGAAGAATTGATAAAACATTTAACAATTTATCAATTACAATAAAAGGAGAAGAAAATCCTGATACAAATATTGTTTTAATTCATATTTCTGATGAGGATATTGCACGAATTGGACCATGGCCGATTAAACGAAATTACTATGCGCTTCTGATTAATCAATTGGATAAACTTGGTGTTAAAAAAATCGGTTTGGAAATATTTCTAAGCTCAAGATTTGTGACCCAATCCATTTACGATCAATTATTAAAAAATGAAATTGAAAAATCCAGTAAGGTTGTTTTAAGTTCTATTGCAGGAAGGATAATTGAAAGCGTAGAAAATTTTTACACCGATTCGCTTAGTTATCCGAGTCCGAAATTGCTCAATGAAAATATTCCATCGGGTCATATAAATTTTATTCAAGTAGATGATTATAAAATTCCATTAGTTGTAAAAAAAGATGAAATTGAAGAAAAAGCTTTTGCGCTGCAGCTTGCCAGTATTAATATTGAAACAAGAGATATTACGATCAATTTTATTTCATCTTGGGATAAATTCAAAAATTACACTTTTATTGAATTCAGCGAGCTTGCTTATAAAAAAAGTAGCGAGTTAAAAATCTTAAAAGATAAAATTGTAATTATTGGCATCAGTGATCTGCAAATTGCACCAACACTGCAGACAGCTTTTGATGATCAATTACCAGGAATGGCATTGCACGCATTTGCTCTTGATAACCTTCTTAATACCCGATTTATAAATACAAATTTTTACACTCTTTCAGGAATTGTACTTTTTCTTTTAGTTTTTGGATTTATTTACTTCAATAAGTTCTTAAGCAAAAGAAAACTATTTCGGTTTTTATTCTTCGCCGGAACTGTAGTTCTGATAAGTTTTATCCTATTTTCATTTTTACACATAAAAATTGCCATCTCATTTTTCATCTTACCTTTTTTGGGTTTGATCTTGTTTGAAATGGTTTCGTTTTTTATTGAAGGAAAGGAAACGCTTAAGGGCGCACTGAGTGAAACTGAAATTTTAAAATCACTTTTAAATAGCAAAGAAAAAGAGCTTTCTCGCTTACAATCTGAATTGGAAATAAAAGGTAGTGGTTCAACTGAACTTCAACACAAAATAAAACTGTTAAAAGCTGATATTGAAAAACTCGAAGAAAATAAAGAGGACAGCGCTGACGCAGAAATTGAACTAAGGTCTGATGTTGAAAACTTCCACGACATAATTTACAATACAAGCGTTATGAGAAAAGTTGTTGAGCTGATAGAAAAAGCTGCGCCGACCGATGCCACAATTCTCATTTCCGGTGATAGTGGAACAGGGAAAGAACTGGCTGCTAAAGCTATTCATAAATTAAGCAGTAGAAAAGATAATAATTTTGTTGCCGTGAACTGCGGAGCTCTTTCAGAAAATTTATTGGAAAGTGAACTGTTCGGACACGTGCGAGGTGCATTTACGGGAGCGACTGCAGATAAAAAAGGAAGATTTGAAGCTGCAAACAATGGAACAATTTTTCTTGACGAAATAGGAGAAACTACCGAAAACTTTCAGCTTAAATTGCTCAGAGTTTTGCAGTCAGGCGAAATAGAAAAGGTTGGTTCGTCACAAACAAATAAAGTAAATGTGCGTGTAGTTGCTGCTACAAATAAAAATTTAGAATCACTTGTTAAAGAAAAAAAGTTTAGAGAGGATTTATATTACCGTTTAAATGTTTTTAAGCTCGACCTTCCACCGCTTCGAGAAAGAAAAGATGATATTGAACCTCTGACAATTCATTTTTTGCGGAACGAATCTGAATATCTAAATTTATCAAAAGCTGTGCTGCAGGCATTAAAGGATTACAATTGGAAAGGAAATGTGAGAGAGTTGCAATCGGTAATTAAACGGGCTGTGATTTTTGCTGAATCGGAAAGGCGAAATTTGATACAGCTTTCTGATCTACCCGGTGAAATTGTAAAAGGAGTTAAATACAATTTTGAAGATCACGTACTCGAATCACTGCGGAATAAAAACTTCTCACACTCATCAATTACAGAAACTGCTAAAGAGCTGGGCAACGTTAATCGTACAATGATTTCAGAGAACTTTCGCGGTTTAGTTTTTAAGGTTTTATACGAAACAAATTTTAATTTGAATGAGACTATTTCAAATATTAGCGGTAATGAAGATGAATCAAGAATACAAAAAGTGAAGGGGAAAATTGAAACATTCATTTCAAATATTGAGAATGATATCAAAAATTCAGGCTCAAACGACTTTGAGATTATAAAGCGTAAGTTAAGTTCCAAATACAAAAATCTGCCTGTAAAATTTCATTACTATCTCGACGAGATTATACGCTGGAAAATAAGTGACCTTACACTGTAACCTTTTAGAATTGGCTTCCGTCTTAAGAATAAACCGCTTATTTAAAACTAATCGTTTTAAAATCGTTAATAAATTACTTTAACCTGACTGTTAAATTTCTTTTTCGGAGGATTAATGAAAAGCATTACTTTTAGATTCTTAACTATAATAATATTA
>CBDUAV010000006.1:0-56241 GCA_965365225.1 uncultured Ignavibacteria bacterium
CACACATAATTCTCATTATTACTTCTCTTCTCAAATGGTCGTCATCATTTAATCTATAACCTTTTGCGGTTGGAATAGTTTCGTTGTCGAGAGCGGTGTAGTATTCCTTTTCTGTTTTAAAATTTTGTGCGTAAATATTTTTTAACTGGCTAATAGATGTAATCCCCAAAGCATAAAGATCAGCGCCTGCGTTTGTACTGTAACCCTGGAAGTTTCTATAGAGCTTTTTCTCTTTCATTGCAATGGTTAGCTCATCATCCGGTTTAGCAAAGTGATCCATTCCAATAAACTCGTAGCCAGCACCAGTTAATTTTTCAATGCTCATTTTTAAAATTTCAAGCTTCACTTCGGGTTTTGGTAAATCTTCTTCGTGAATAAGCGCCATATGTTTCTTCATCCATGGTACATGTGCGTAATTGAATAAAGCAATTCTATCGGGGGAAATATCAATTATTTTTTCAACAGTATCAGCAAACGTTTCTATTTTTTGAAATGGAAGACCGTATATCAAATCTAAATTTATACTTTGAAATTTTAAATCTCTCACCCAGTTAACAACTTTGCGTGTTAAGTCTTCTGGTTGAATTCTGTTAACTGCTTTCTGTACTTGAACGTTAAAATCCTGCACACCCATGCTTATACGGTTAAATCCGTTATTACGAAGTGCTTCCAGATGATCTTTTGTTAGTTCACGCGGATCAATTTCGCAGCTATTTTCAGGATTTTCAGCAAACTCAAATGATTGATTAATGTACGAAGCAAGTTTATTTATTTCATCCGGTTTAAGATGAGTTGGTGTACCGCCGCCCCAGTGATGTTGTGCAACTTTTCTATCCGGCTGTAAATATGTTCGTAGCAAATCAATTTCTTTTTGAACGTATTTTATATACTCGTTTATTCTATCCCTGTTTCGGGTGATGAGCATATTACAACCGCAGAAAAAGCAAAGTGTATCGCAGTAGGGTATGTGAAAATAAAGTGAAAGATCAGGTAAATTTTTCCCGTAATTTGTTTTTACAATTTCATTCACATAATCAGCGTGATTAAACTGCTCATTAAACTGGGGTGCTGTGGGGTAGCTTGTGTATCGCGGTCCCGGCTTATCGTATTTCTTAAATTTATTTAAATCTATTTCAAACATTTAGTTTTTATTTCCTTTCGGTCATCCTGAACTTGTTTCAGGATCTTATCCAGAGATTCCGAAACGAGTTCGGAATGACGGACGATTAATGAAACTTTTTGCTCTCTTCTTGAACATATCTAACTAACTCTTTTACATTCTCAGGATCAATATCCGGTAAAATACCATGCCCTAAATTAAAAATGTGTCCGTCACCCTTACCATAGGACTCCAAAACTTTTCTGGCTTCTCTTTTAATAAAAGAAGGATCAGCGTAAAGCACCGTTGGATCCAAATTTCCCTGCACGGCAACTTTATCACCTATCTTTCTTCTTACCTTTGTAAGTTCAATTGTCCAATCAACACTTATTGCATCGGCACCACACTCTTTAAGTTCATGAAATAGATAATGCACACCTTTGGGAAAATAAATCACAGGCTCGTTTTTTCTTTTTATCTTTGAAATTAGTTGATGTACATATCTTAAAGCAAACACTCGATAATCTCGAGGAGAAAGCAAACTCGCCCACGTATCAAAAACCTGCACGAGGCTTGCTCCGGATTCTATTTGAGCGGATAGATATTCTGCAGAAGCGTCGGCTATTTTTTCGAGAAGCTCGTGTGCAAGTTCGGGATTTTCATAAATGAGTTTTTTTACTTTTGAAAAATATTTTGAGCCATGTCCTTCAACCATGTAAGTTAGTATTGTCCATGGTGCACCTGCAAAACCAATAACCGGAACTCTACCGTTTAATTCTTTTTTAGTTAATGCAATTGCATCCATAACATATTTTAAATCTTTTCCGGGATCCGGTGTCTTCAATTTTTTCACATCATCTTTGGTTTGAATTGGATGCGAAAATACAGGTCCTCTGCCCTCGGATATTTTCAATTCCATTCCCATCGCTTCGGGAATAACGAGTATATCGGAAAAAATAATTGCAGCATCAACTCCAACTATATCTACCGGCTGAATGGTGACTTCAGCAGCCAGTTCTGGAGTTTTGCACATTTTTAAAAAATCATGTTTTTTTCGTATTGCTCTGTATTGCGGCAAGTATCTTCCAGCCTGGCGCATGATCCAGATTGGTGTTCGATCAGTGGGCAGGCGCTTACATGCTTTAATAATCAAATCATTTTGTAGCTTCAAACTTTCTCCTTGTTGTTGCTGTAATATTCAACAATTTTATTTATCAAACCGTTAATTGTGTACTCTTTGGGGAGTATTTTTACCTTTACCTTTTTTACTTCTATTGCATCTTTCGTAGTAGGTCCAATTGCAGCAACATCAAAATCTGCAAAGAATTGAAATGGATTTTTTATCTCAGCAATCTTTATAAAGTTTTCGAACGTTGACGGACTCGTAAAAATAAACAAATCAATGCTTGCAGAATTTAACACTTCAAGGCTGTGCTGCAGTTTTTCTTTAGTTGGAATAGAAACGCTATAAACCGGGACAGATTTTATAACGGCGCCCAAATCTTTTAATCCTTTCGGTAGTTCTTCTCTTCCAATAGCGGAGCGTGGAATGAATACAATTTTATTTTTAAGATTATATTTTGAAAGTGCTTCAATCACACCTTCAGCACTAAATTTTTCAGGAACGATACTTACGTAAATATTGTTTTTATGACAGTAGGAAGAAGTTTTACTTCCCACAGCAACAACCTTTGTGCGATTGTAATTCAGCGAAGCACCAATTTCGCGGCATCTTTTTGAAAACATTTCCACTGAATGAACTGATGTAAATATTATAAAATCAATTTTTTCCGGATGCGACAAAGCAGAATCAAACTTGCTCCAATCTTCTGGTGCAACAATTTCAAGTGTAGGAATAATTATAACATTTGCACCCAAATTTGTTAACGCAGATGCAGATTCTCTCGACTGCTCAATTGTGCGTGTAATTACAATTGTTTTTCCTTTTAAAGGAAGTTCCCTGATATTATTAAATCCCGAATAAAGAGCGTGTAAAACAAAATCAAAAAGATCCTCTTTTTCCTTTATAATTACATCTTCGGGAAAATCATTACTTATTCCTCTTTGCACCGCGCCGTAAACGCTACCTAAAATAAGGCTAATCGCAAACTCTTCATCAACTTTTCTGAACACATCTTCTTTTTCACCACTTGAAACAATTTGCGTTATCATCTGTTTCATTTGTTTCTCAAGTGAAAGTAAATCTTCGCAGAAAGAATTTTGCTTGTTTAAAGATTCACGTTGATAAATAAGAAAAAATTTCTTGTGTTTCATCATAAACATGTAAAGATGAACAACAAAAGCACGAAGCGAATCAATACTGCTTTGTTCAGCTTCTATTTTTTGCTTCAGGAGAGTAAGCAAGCTCTCCATACGTGTTTTCATTATTGTGAAATAAAGCTCTTCCTTCGAAGTGAAATAATTATAAACCGTGCCTTTTGCAACGGAAATTAATTTGGCAACGTCATCCATCATAACTTCGTGGTAATTTTTATTTGAAAAGAGTTCTGCCGCAGCATCGAGAATTTTTTCTCTTTTCTTTTCTCTCTTTATTTCACGTTTTTCTTTTAACATATATTCAAAGATTAATTAACTCTCCAATCATTCAATGCAAGCACTTCACCGTTTGTTGGATCAATTACCATTTCTTGTCCGGTAGCTTTATAATTGTCTTCACCGCCAAACTCATTTAGGGTTGATAAAATTTTCCACACATATCTTTCGTGCTTGAAATCCCATAAAAATCCGGCATTCCATTCTTTAATACCTTCTTTCAAACCTTTTTCACCAGCAATAAGCTTTGCAGTTTGTTTATCGATTTTAAAATTGCATTCCTCCGGAAAGTAACGGCATTTGGGAATTCCCACAATATCACGGCTCTTTAACACATTTCCGACAGAATCAACGGTGAATTTTATAGTTGCATTAACATAAGGTTTATCTGGCATAAAAAATTTGTAAGCCATTTCGTAGTAGGGCGGTGTGTGTTTTGTTTTGAAAAAATCTGCTGTAATGTATTTATCAAAAAAATCCTTTCCTGTTGTAGAAATGATAAACGAATCTGCTTTTTCAAGCACTTCAAACGGCACTTCCGCTTCTTCTCCCTTACTGCAGCTTAAGCATTTGCAGGACGTTAAAAGCAATGTTGCCATTAATGTTATTATCCCCGCAGCAAAAAATGAAGCTTTAATAAATTTTTTGATTTTCATTTTGCCCTCGTTGTTCTATAGATTTCTTTTAAAATTGATTTTGCACCTGCTTTCAGCAAATCCTTTGCAAGTTTTCTGCCCAGCTTTTCAGGATTTGTTTTACTTCCACGGGCTTGTTTTCTATAAGTTAAGCTGCCATCCAGCGATCCAACAATTGCCTCAAGATATAAACCGTTTTTCTTTACTTCAGCAAAAGCACCAATCGGAACCTGGCACCCGCCCTCTAAAGTTTTAAGCAATGCGCGTTCGGCTAAAACGGCTATATAGGTTGGCTCGTGATGAATTGAATTGACAATTTCAATTACTTTTTTATTATCAGCTCTTGTTTCAATTCCAAGTGCGCCCTGTCCAACGGCAGGCAGCATCACAATTGTTTTTATTATTGAAGAAATGTGTTTGTTTAATTTTAATCTTTCAACCCCTGCTCTTGCGAGTATAATTGCGTCCCAATTTGAACTAAGAAATTTATTTATTCTTGATGGAACATTGCCGCGAAGCTCCTCGGTATTTAAATCGGGTCTTAAATGAAGAAGCTGGCATTTCCTTCTGAGTGAACCGGTACCAACTGTTGCACCTTGGGGTAGGTTGAAAATATCCATTCCCCTTTTTTTAGCAATTAAAACGTCTTGTACATTGTGTCTTTTAGTTACCGCTGCAAGTTTTAATCCTTTGGGGATATCTGTTTGTAAATCTTTAAGACTATGAACAGCAAGATCAATTTTTTTGTTTAGAAGTGCAACCTCTAATTCTTTTGTGAACAGGCTCCGGTCTCCGATTTTAGAAAGTGAAACATCTAAAATTTTATCGCCCTTTGTTTTGATTATCTTTATTTCAACCGAAATATTTTTGTTCTGCTTTTCAAGTTTGTTTTTTACAAATCGCGATTGCCAGAGCGCAAGCTCACTTCCTCTTGAGCCGATGATTATTTTTTGTTTAGATGCCATAAATCATTTCTTATCTGAATTTTGTTTTGAGCCCAATCCAAAAAGGTCTCTAATTGTTCCAATTTTCGCAGCCGAATCACTTGTTCCCGATTCTTTATCGTTTTTTCGCAGCTCTATTGTTGGATGGTGAAGTATTTTGTTTATTATTCTTTTGGTAATAATATCAAGCTTTTCCCGATCATCGGGACTGAATTTATTTATATTTTTTTCTACTTCTTCTCTGCGGATTTCTTCAAACAAATCTCTTAAATCCTTAATTGCAGGTGCAGCTTGAAGCGAATTGTACCATTCCCAAAAGTTGTTTAATTCTTCTTCAATTATTTCTTCCACTTTAGGAATTTCAGCTTTTCGCTTTATTAGATTCTGCTCAACGATTACATTGAGCGAATCAAGATCATGATAAAAAACGTAATCAAGCCTCTTAGATTCAGGATCAATGTCTCTTGGGACGGCAATATCCATTAGAATAAACGGTTCGTTGTTTCTTTTTTTAACTGCTTTTTTTACATCATCTTTGCTTATTAAAATTTCCGGGGAAGAAGTTGCGCTGATAATTATATCGTAATTGTGAATAGACTCTCTAAATTCTGAAAACGGAACAACGGTAGCTTTTAACTCCTGGCTCAACTTTTCCGCTTTTTCGTGTGTTCTGTTTGTAACAGCCAAGCTGCCGATTCCCTTTCCAGCAAGATGTTTTGCGGCGATTTCCCCTGTTTCTCCGGCACCAATAATTAAAGCAGTTTTTTTACTCAGGTTCGAAAAAATCTTTTCTGTTAATTGAACAGCAGCATAACTAACCGTAACTGCACCATCGCTAATTTTAGTCTCAGATATTGCTCTTTTCCCTACACGAATTGCTGAATCAAAAAGTCGGTGCATGAAATATCCGGCAAAACTTGTTTCTTCCGCAATCTGAAATGAATCTTTTACCTGCTTAAAAACCTGGTTATCACCAACTAACAGAGAATCAATTCCTGATGCAACACTGAAGAGATGCTTAACCGCATCTCTTGAAAAATATTTTTGAAAATGCTCTTCTGTAATGTTTTTTGCTGGTTTAAATCTTAATAGCAGTTCCTGTATTGTCCGATGATTGAATTCCTTGCCCTCAGGCACCCCGAAAATTTCTGTCCTGTTGCAAGTAGATAGAATTAATCCTTCTTTTAATATATTTTCCCTTGCGAGCTTAATAAATGAACGCGCCTCATCTTCTTTAAGAAAAAGAGCCTCCCTTAATTCAACCGGTGCGGTCCTGTGATTTATAGAAATCGCTAGTAAATTCATAGACTACTAATAGAAGGAATGAAAACTTTGTGCTAAAAAGTTTGAAAGAATAGTTGAAATAATAGCAACAAGAAATCCAGAAATAGTAAGTAAGACTAATCGTTTTCCTCGCCAGTTACCTAAAACCTTGCTGGTTATGCCAATTCCGTAAAGCAGCCAGACTAAACTTGTGCCTACAAGTTTTGGATCGAGAAACGAAAATTTAGGGAAAGCCATAGGCAGCCAGATTATACCGATAACTATTCCAATTGTCAAAGCAATGAATCCAATTACAGCAGAATATAAACTCAATCTTTCCAGTACTTCAAGGTTGGGTAGACGATTAAATATTAATCCAAACTTATTCAGCTTTATATCTTTATAAAGAATTAAATATAAAAATCCGTAAACAGCCGAGATCGTAAATCCCGAATAACCCAGAAGCGCACTTATAACATGTGTCCCTAATAGATTACTGCGTAGCACATCTTTTACTTCAACCAAATCCTGAATAAAAAGAGAAGATATTAATTGAAAGATGAAGGAGAGTACAATAATAAAAGGTCCCGTCCCACGTATGTCAGAAACCAACTCAACCAGAAAATAAGAAAAGCTTATTGTTATCGCTAGGATAGTAAAAATCTCAAATACATTTGTAATTGGAGGGTGATCGAATGCAACAGTACGCAATACAATATATATTAGATGAAGAAAAAGGGTAATGAAAAGAAATACCCTTTTAATGTTTATTAATTTTTTCTCTCCTTTAATAAAATCGTAAAAATACACCCAAAGTGTGGCCAAATAAAATATTGGCAGTAAAATATTAATGGTATGTATGACTGAAATCATGATGATCTATTCGTTTTCTGACTAGTGAGTTCAAAAATACGAATAGATCACCATCAGAGCAAAGTAATTGCAAATGACCGAGACTGATTATTTATCGGAACCTAGTATTAACGGAAGTCCATCTTTACCTGACCCGATAACAACAACCTTAGTATTTTGTGAATTCGCAAGATTTTCGGTGGCTTCAATACCTTTCCACCTAAGGAGTTGATCGCTTATTCCTTTCGAAACAATATCCTGAAAATCTGCTATACCCTTAGCCTCAATCCGTTTTCTTTCTGCTTCCTGTTTTTCACGTGTTAAAATGAATTCCATTCGCTGACTTTCCTGCTCTGCTTGTAATTTCTCCTCGATGGATTTTGTCAAGCGTTCTGGAAGTTGGATTTGTCGAAGGGGAGCTTGTTCAACATTAATACCCCTGGGGCCAACCAATTTTTCAAGTTCGGCCAGAATCTCACCTGCAAGCTTTTCACGGGAAGCAGTATACAATGCCTTTGCTTCATAACGTGCAGTTACACCTCTTACAACCGAACGGAATTGAGGAACTAATATGATATCAGAATAGTTTGGACCAACTGTTTTATAAATATCATTTGCTTTTTCAGAATCCAATTTAAATAGCAGACTTATTTCAAGATCAACACTTAATCCTTCTTTAGATGGGACTGACATCAATTCTTTCAATTCCTGTGTTTTGATACTCATCTTTTCTACATTCGCCATGGGATTAACGATGTTTACTCCAGGCTTCAGAGTATTGTCGCTTACGTAGCCCAGAAAATCTATGACACCGGTATGTCCTGCAGGAATTATTGTAAAGCACTGAAGCAGTGCTATAAGCAATGCAACAACAAATCCAGCCATTGCAAATGTCATTTCAGATTTTTGAAACCTTTTTTTGGCGCTTCGATAAACGAAAAAAGCAATAACGGCAGCAATAATAGCTATTATAAATAACATAGCATTTTTCTCCTTTAATCTATTAAGTTATAAATAAAGTGTATTCAATTAATGAATTATCTTTTTAATTAGTTTGGATGTAGGTGGTTTTGTTTTTGAGTATTGGATTGATTCCATTATAATCTGCTCAGCGGTCTTTATTTTAGTTCTGGAATCTGAAAAAAGTTCGCAAATGGATTCTCCTTTATTAACAAAATCACCAAGTTTCTTGTGTAAAACAATTCCCGCTTTATAATCAAGTACATCAGTTTTAGTTTTTCTGCCCGCACCCAATTCCAGCGATGCCATTCCGATATTGTAAGTATCAATATTTTCGATAAATCCTTTTTTGAAAGAATGAACTCTTTTAACAAATTTTGACTTCGGATACTTATCAGGATTATAAATATAATGTATTTTCCCACCTTGAGATTCAACCATTTCTAAAAACTTTTTAAATGCCTCACCACTTTTAATTTGCTGTTTTGCTAGCCTTTCACCATCGTTTAAAGATTTGGTTTTCCTTCCGAGATATAACATTGCACTAGCAAGCTTTACGCTTAAAATATAAAGATCATTATTTACTTCACCTTTCAAAACTTTAATTGATTCGTAAACCTCCAGCCAGTTACCGATGTAATTGCCAAGAGGCTGGTTCATATCTGTAATAAAGGCAATTACTTTTTTGTTAAATGATTTTGCTGTTTTAGTGAGCGAGTTTGAAAGTTTGAGTGCATCTTTTATGTCTTTCATAAATGCACCGCTACCGGTTTTAATATCTAAAACCAAACCATCAATTCCTTCTGCAAGTTTTTTGCTCATTATGCTTGCAGTAATAAGCGGAATTGATTCAACCGTGGCTGTTACATCTCTGATTGAATAAATGAGTTTATCGGCTGGTGCAATTTCTTTTGTTTGTCCTATTAAAACGGCACCACATTTTCGCAATACTTTTTTGTATTCGGATAAATTTAAATTGGTTTTAAACCCGGGAATTGATTCAAGTTTATCAAGCGTTCCGCCTGTGTGACCAAGTCCTCTGCCGGAGATCATCGGCACATAAATTCCTGCCGAAGCAACAATGGGCGCTATAATTAATGATGTCTTGTCGCCAACGCCACCCGTGGAATGCTTATCAACCTTTGAGCCTTTTATAGAGGATAGATTAACAACTTTACCGCTGTTTAACATTGCATCAGTAAGAGCAGCTGTTTCATGGGAGCTCATTCCCTTTAGCAGAATAGCCATTAATAGTGCCGACATTTGGTAATCTAGAATTAGGCCCGAGGTGAATCTATCAATTAAAAATTTAATCTCTTTATCCGATAAAGGCTGGCCATCTCGTTTCTTTCTTATCAATTCTACTGTGTTCATTACTGAAACTTACAAAGAAATGGTTTTTTAGTGAAGTCTGTATGTTATACAAATTCTGAACATCATAAAAAACATTTAGAAAACCATTTATTTGTATACCCCCATTGTAATGATTAATTTTCGCCCTCAACAATCGATTATTGGAGAATAAAACATCTATGAATTTTAACATTCGCACACATAATTGCGGCGAGCTTACAGAGAAAAATGTAAAAGAAAACGTAGTACTTAATGGCTGGGTTGATAGGCGTAGGGATCTCGGCAATTTAATTTTCATTTGGCTTCGGGACCGTTACGGTATTACACAGGTTGTTTTTGAACCCGTTAATAAAGATGCATATGAGCTGGCAAAAAAATTAAGAAACGAATTTGTTATTTCAATAGAAGGGAAAGTGCGAATTCGGCCGAAAGACGCAATAAATAAAGAGCTTAAAACAGGTGAAGTTGATGTTTTAGTGGATAGGCTTTTGATACTTAATGAGGCCGAAACACCACCATTTTTAATTAAAGATGATACTGATGCCTTTGAAGATTTAAGGCTAAAATACAGATATCTTGATTTAAGAAGACCTGCACTGCAGAAAATTTTGCTTCTCAGACACAGGATGTATCAAATTACAAGAAAGTATTTTGATGAAAATAATTTTGTCGAAATCGAAACTCCCGTACTGATGAAAAGCACACCGGAAGGCGCCCGCGATTATCTCGTTCCCAGCAGAATTCACAAAGGGAAATTTTATGCCCTTCCGCAATCACCACAACAGTATAAACAACTGTTGATGGTATCCGGCTTTGACCGTTATTTCCAAATTGTAAAATGTTTCCGTGATGAAGATTTAAGAGCAGACCGCCAGCCGGAATTCACACAGATTGATGTTGAATTGTCTTTTACAAATCAAGAACAGGTTTTTATGACGGTTGAGGGATTAATGAAGAAACTATTTGGCGAAATCTGGAGTATTGATTTGTCATTGCCGATACCAAGACTTACATATGAAGAAGCATTAATGAAATACGGCAGCGATAAACCCGATCTGAGATTTGATTTACAATTGCAGAATTTAAATGATGTTTTCGGAAATACAGAGTTTAAAGTTTTTGGAGAGACAATTAAATCTAATGGGCTAATATCCGGATTGGTGGCTCCCGGTTGTGCATCTTTCAGCCGAAGCCAAATTGATGGGTTAACTAATTTTGTTAAAGAGCAAGGTGCAAAAGGACTTGTATGGTTTAAAGTAGGTGAGGGAAGGGTGGATTCGCCCACTGCTAAGTTCCTGAATGAAAATGAAATAAATGAGCTATTAAAAATTCTAAATGCAAAGAAAGAAGATTTAATTTTAATAATAGCAGGCGATAAAACCTCTACTTTAAATCAAATGGGTGTTCTGAGATTGGAGATTGCAGAGAGGTTGGATTTAATTAAACCGGAAACACCACCATCCCTTATATGGATAACTGATTTTCCGCTTTTTGAATGGGATGAAGAAACGAAACGGTTTTACGCAATGCATCATCCTTTTACTTCGCCCAGAACAGAAGATATTAACTTGCTTAATAAAGAGCCTGGAAAAGTTAAAGCACAGGCTTATGATCTTGTGCTTAACGGAAACGAAATTGCCGGTGGCAGCATAAGAATTCACAATGCTGATTTGCAGGCAAGAATGTTTAAAGCTTTAGGTATTAGTGATGAAGAAGCACAACATAAATTTGGGTTTTTAATGAATGCATTTAAATATGGCGCACCACCCCATGGTGGAATTGCTTTTGGCTTCGATAGGATGGTAATGGTTTTTGCTGGGGTTGATTCAATCAGGGATACCATAGCATTCCCCAAAACAGCAAGTGCACTTTCGCTGATGGATGATTCACCATCAACTGTATCAGAAGAACAGTTAAACGAACTACATATCAAAACAAAGTAATAAAGGACAACTTTGTCATTCACTGACATCATTGTCGCCACAAACTCTAAAATAATATTAAATTGAAAAATTACATGTAATATTTTCTATCAATTGTACTTATGATCATATTAATTTGATTTATTAGCTAAAACAAACACATCTCTATTCTATATCCAGAAAAAGTTACATTTAAATACTCATTTAAAGGACATAAAACAGCTTATTTTATTCAATCAAGATTATCTCTGCTGATCTGTTATTACAACCTCATCTTTCTTTTCAGATATAAAATCGAACTAAATGTTTGAAATATTGATTTATTTTAACTTATTAGGCATATCCACATTTAAGCCCCCGAACCTTCTCTGCAAATGTTACTTGTAAAAGTTACCCAAACCATCTTTTTCGTTAATAACGTGCAATTAACACTCATTCTATTCGGTTTCACCAATGGCATATTTTTTTATTGTGTATATGAAAAATTAAACAGCATAGGATGGTAAAACTTGGGTCAGCAACAATTATTAATGATAGTATTAGCAATTATAATAGTAGGGATAGCAATTGCTATCTCAGTTCAACTATTTAGGTCTAATGCTGTTGAAGCCAAAAGGGATATTTTGATTGAAGAGACTTCAAGTCTTGCAGCAATGGCCATTCAATATTTCAAAAAACCATCAGAAATGGGAGGTGGGGGTAAATCTTTCGTGGGCTGGACGATACCTCATCAGATGGTACAAACCGTAAACGGTAATTTTATGACCTCTACTGTTACCCCGACCCAGGTTACTATAACTGGCACGGGTTCTGAAGTAGTAACTGGAAATGATTCAATTAAAGTTGAAACGGTAGCAACAGCAGACGAGATTTACACAGTTATAATTAACTAAAGATAAAAACACTTAATTAACAATTACCCAACAAAAATAGGAGTAAATAATGGGTCAGCAACAACTTCTCTTAATCGTGCTTGGCGTTATCATAGTAGGTATAGCAGTTGTAGTAGGTATTAATCTATTCAATGCAAATGCAACTAATGCTAACAGAGATGGTGTTATTTCAGATCTAAACAACCTTGGAGCGATGGCTCAGCAATTCTACAAAAAGCCTACCTCTATGGGCGGTGGCGGAAACACATTCACTGGATGGGCTATTCCAACCGGTTTAGATTCAACAGCTAATGGAACATACTTAGAGGCTGTGGGACCACAAACAGTTTCAATTACTGGAACTGGAACTGAAATTGGAGATGACGGTTCAACACCTGTCGAGGCAGTTTGTACTGTCGGACCAACAACAATATCTGTATCTGTTTCTAACTAATTCACTTGTTGAAACTTATATAAAAGGCTGATGGGTCTCATCAGCCTTTTTTATTTTAAAGTATACCATCTCATCATATTGTTAAAGCACGTCGGCACCATTAAATAAAGTAACATTTACAGCCTATTTAATAATTTCTGGTTATTTCTTATGGATTTAGTTACAAATTGTAAAAAAAACGAAGGAAAATTTCGGAACCAAATTTGAATAAATAAAAAAAATCTTATTAAAGAGAGTGGAAAATGGTTGAGTTCAAATTTACTGCTCAAAAAATAAATGGGCAGACTATATCAGGTACTATAGCTGCAAGCACAGCTGCAGAGGGAAAGAAAAAGATACAGCGGCTTGCAGAAAAAAACAAACTTAAGCTTAGTGACGTTCAGCGTAAATCAACTTACGTTTATCGAGTTCGCAAAGGTAAAGAAAAACCTATAAGAGGTGAACAAAAAGCTTTTAGTAAAAAGGAAGTAGAGGATGCGTTAGCGAGGCTAGGCTATAAAATCTTATCTGTAAATAAAAAGTTACTCAACTTTCAACACAGACCCCCAAATGCAGACATTGTTACTTTTGTAAAAATTAGTGCAGAACTTTTAGAACAAAAATTATCTTACGGTGAAATTCTCACCTTATTAATTAATGATACCCAAAACACAACTCTTCGCAACACACTAAAAGAAATAAGTAATGATTTAAGAAAAGGTGCTGATAGTGAAGCGACCTTTTTAAAGTATCAGCACGTGTTTGGAAAATTTACCGCTTATATGCTTGGCTTAGCTTCTAAGAGTGGTAATATGTCAGAGATTTACAAAGCTACAGCCAAATTCCTTGAACGTCAGCAGGAATTCAGAAAGAACTTAAGAAGCGCTCTTATAACACCTGCTGTTACTTTGTTTGTTTTATTCCTGGCAGTTTTATTTTACGTCGGGTACATTTTCCCTGAAACAGCAAAATTGTTTGTTCGTTTTGGAATTGAGCTTCCGCCAATGACTGCTTTTACTTTAGCAATAAGTGACTTTTTGGTTGCGAACCCTATATTAATCGGAATTGTAACAATTCTTCCCCCACTTTTACTTTGGCAATTTTTCAAAACGAAGAAGGGAAGATTAATGTTCGATCAATATATAATTAAAATGCCAATACTGGGTTCACTTATCCATAAGACTTTAATTGAAGTTTTTTGCCGTGTGTTCTATACACTGTATCATGGTTCTGCAGAAAGCATTGAGCCGATTAGAATAGCTTCGGAAGCAACAGGCAATAGATATTTTGAAGAAAGAATTAAATCTGTTGCAATTCCACTCATGCTTAAAAAAGGAGTGGGAGTAACGGATGCGTTCGAAGCTTCGGGTGTGTTTACAGAAACAGCAATTTCAAGAATACACTCTGGTGAAGAATCAGGAACTATAAAAAATACAGCACTTCAATTAGCAAACTATTATGAGAGCGAAACAGTTTATCGTTTGAAAAATCTCATCGAGATTATTCAGGTTGTAATTGCTATGATAATAATGATTATTATGATAGCATTAACGCTTGTTTCTGCAGAAACAGCAACAGTGCGTCCTAAAACACCTGGAGTTAATTATTAGCTCAGTAAAGAAATACTTATGATCGAAACAAATATTGAAATGACAGATAAGATCGGTTATCTCCTTTTTAAGAAGGGAATAATTGATGAAGCTACACTTGAAAAAGCGATCAATGCTAAGAATACTGATAAGCATAAGCTAAAGCGTAATCTAGCGCAAATTTTAGTTGAAGACTTTAATTATGAGCACGATACGATATTCAGAGAAGTAGCAATACTCTATGCGTTTAGAGAGCTCGATATGGAGTCATATGAAATTCCAGACGAACGTATAGAATCCATTAAAAAAATGGTTGAGGGAACCACAGATGAAATAAAAGAGTTGATCATCAGACATAAAATTATACCCTTTATGTATGATGAACGAATTAAGGATAAGCTTATAATTGCTGCAATTGATCCAACCGAAAGAAACATACCGAGAGTAGCATTTGGGCTTAATGCCAAAAAGTATGAAGTAATCTTTATAAAAAAGCTAGATTACGAGAAAATAATTGAAAGAATTATTCCACCAGAAAACGTTTACCTTAAAGCAATTGAAGAGGAAGATGAAAACTTCCTGGGAATAGAAGATAGAGATGCTGACCTTGATGAAGAAGAACTTGATGCCGAAATAAATAGAAGTGCTTTAATAAATCTTGTCGAGGGTGCTCTTGTTGATGCAGTTAGAAGAGGTGCAAGTGACATACACTTTATACCTTGCTCAGGGCACAAAACTGAAATTTATATGAGAGTTGATGGGTCGCTTCATATTTGGCATGTTCAAGACAACACACTTCCCGAAGCGGTTGCCGCTGTTGTTAAAGACAGAGGAAAAGGAATGGATAGATTCGAACGGGAAATGGCGCAGGATGGTTTTATTCAAAGAGAAATAGATGGATTTATTATCAGGTTTAGAGTTTCTGTGTTACCAATGGTTGGCACAGAACTTAAAAATAAATTTGAAAGTGTTGTAATAAGAATTCTTGATGATAGAAAGGTAATTAAAGATTTAGATAAACTTGGATTAGTGGGAATCGCAAGAGAGAATTTTATTAAAGCCATTAACCAGCCGCAGGGAATGGTTATTCTAACCGGACCTACAGGAAGCGGTAAAAGTACGACACTCGTTGCAGCACTTTGTCAGGTAATTACTCCCGAAGTAAACGTACTAACAGTAGAAGATCCAGTAGAGTATGTTATTGAAGGTGCAAGGCAGTTAAAAATTGGTTATAAAATGGGCTTTGAGCAGGCAATTAGATCTATACTTCGTCATGACCCCGACATAGTACTAGTTGGTGAGATGAGAGATAAAGAAACTGCCGAGACTGCAATAAAACTGGCAAATACCGGTCATCTTACCTTTTCAACTTTACATACAAACGATGCCCCAAGTGCTGTGGCAAGATTATATAAAATGGGAATAGAACCATTCTTGATAGCTTATGCAATAAATCTCATAGTGGCACAGAGATTGATTCGCAGGCTTTGTTCTAAATGTAAAAAGAAAGTATCAAACTTTGATGAACCACTTATGAAAGCAGCAGGTTTAAACATAGATGATTGGAAAAAATTCGCTGTCTACCAAGCAGTTGGTTGTGATGCATGCAATAACACAGGCTATAAAGGTAGAATGGCAATTCACGAAGCACTTTATTTTACAAAAGAAATTAGACAGATAATTGTTCGTTCCGGAGAAGAGGTTGATGAAGATGCAATTCGCCAGCAATCGAAAAAAGATAGAACTCTTAGTTTAAGAGAATCAGGTTTTGAAAAAGTGAAAGATGGAATAACTTCAATTGAAGAAGTTTTATCGTCTACTATGGAAGATTAAACCGAATAAAAATGGAAATAAATTGTTAAATTTTTTTAAGCCCAATTATTTTGGAAATAAATATAGTTTATTATATTTCAATAGGTTAATAAATTTATTTGAAGTTAATAATACGGTAAATTCAATTATTGCTGGTATTAAATAGAATATTAAAGTTCAACTAAACAAATTATTCAAAAAACAACCTAATTATATATTGTGATTGTTACAGAAGAGAAAAGAATTTTATCAGAATTTGCAGGCACCATCCCGGAATCGTACTACGGTCCGGATAGGGTTGGCTACATTTTAGAGAATAGTTCCAAGCTTTCAGATGAAGAAAAAGTATTATTGAGAAAGTTTGTTAATAAAATACTTACTTCGATGATTGAACGGGATGCATCAGATATTGAAATCGGTGGGCACGGAAACGAAGGTTATATATGGATGAGAATTCATGGTAAAAAAGAGCGCGTGAAAGATCTTCCGCAATTTACGGAAGATGAGTCTGCACTTCTTATTTCAAATCTGTTTAACTCAAACCAGAAGAAATATATATCTACAACCAGGAACCTTGATTTTAGTTACACATTTTTTTACGAAAGAAGAAAAATTAACGTAAGGTTTAGAGCAGATGCATATTTTGATCTAGATACACTAACGTGCAATATGAGAGCAATTAACACTTCAATAAGATCACTGGCGTCCTTAGAGTTTCACCCCAGCGCAGTTAAATATTTAAGTCACAACTATATTAAGTTCGGGCTTACACTTATTACAGGAATCACAGGGTCGGGTAAGTCAACTACGCTCGATTCGATAGTAGATCATCATAATAAATTTGATCCGGCACACGTGGTTATTATAGCCGCACCAATTGAGTATGTACATACTTCCGGCATTTCTCTTATTAAGCATAGAGAGGTGGGACGTGATGTTCTTTCATTTAAAGAGGGTGTGGTTCAATCGTTGCGACAGGATCCTGATATTATAATAATTGGTGAAATGAGAGATCCCGCTACTATTATGGCTGCGCTTGAAGTTACCGATACCGGGCACAAAGTTTTTTCAACACTGCATACTTCATCTGCAACTGAATCATTGGAAAGAATTATTGCAGAAGTCAATCCTGTGGAGCAGGAAAGAGTTCGAAACCGACTTGCCGATGTTTTAGTTTCAGTAATATCTCAAAAATTGGTACCAAGCCTGGATGGTAAAAGAATCCTTGCAAAAGAAGTGCTGGTAGTCACGCCTAGTGTTAAAGCTGCGATTAAAAACAACAACATCGGTGAAATTTATATGATGATAAATCAAGGCGGCCAGTTAGGAATGATTACTATGGAACAGGATTTAAAAAGACTTTATGAGCAGAAAAGAATTTCACTGGAAACTGCTGTTACTTACGCAAATAATAAAACAAGAATTAATCAATTATTATCAGCAAAATGAAACCATTAGTCTGTATATACTGCGAAGGAAATGATACTAAACTTGCTGTAATTAATAAAGAAACTGAAAGCTCTAAGCCTAAAGTTCTTAAAACAGCATCAGTTAGTCTCATTCAATCTTCAACAGAGCTGGAAGCTGAAGCTTCCGGGTTTAAAATTGAAGGGGAAGCACTAGATATGGAGGGTCTGGAAGAATCTGCCTCTATAAAAAGTGATACGGATACATCCAGTATGACTGAGATTAGTACAGCCCTTAAAGATTTTAACCTTAGCAAGCATTTATTCATCCCGGCTTTAACAGAACCTGCTATTTATTATCATTTGTTTGAAGGAGCAAGACCACCGAAACCTTCTAAGTTGAAGCAGGAAATAATTAATGAAATCCTTGATTCGAAAAACATCAGCGTGGAAAAGGACAGTCTTGATTTCATTGAATTATCAGATAAAGCATTACTATCTGTTTTTACCGTGGGTGATGTTGGTTGCGTAAACTTAATAAATTCGCTTGCACAACATGAAGGAAAAAGAAACTATAAAGTACCTACAATAAAAAGTTCCGATGTTTCTTTGGCATATTATGTAGCAAAGCGAAAGAAATTTTTCCCGGATGATCACTCACTCATTGTTTATATTGGCAAAGAGTACAGTAAACTTATATTTCTTCAGGGGCGCAGACTGAAGCATATCGGAACTACACTTGATATTGGAACGCAAAATCTTCACACATATGATGTATACTTTTCAAAAATTTTACTTGAAATGGAAAACGGTGGAATATCATCCCTCGATAATATTATTGTATGCGGTGAAGATGATTCTGAAAACCTTATCTTATCATTTTATGGTACTTTCCCGGAAGCAAACGTTAGTCGGTTGGAATTTGATGATTTTGATCTTTCCGCATTAGATGAAGAAACAAAAGAAAAGTTTTCTTCATTTAGCATTCCTGTAGCTATTGCAACCGATTATTTTGATGAACTAAGTAAAGAGCACACAGGAATTAATATTCTTCCCAAACGTTTAAGGGAAGAACAGAAAGTATTCCAGTTTTCATGGCACGGATATGCAATGCTTCCAATCTTATTTGCGGTTGCCTTTTTCATTACCCAGGAAATTCTAAAGAACAATAAAAAAATGAATGAAATGGATAAGGAAATAACCGAAAAAACAATATTGATGCGTCAGAACCAGGAAATATTAAGTAAAATTGCCGGCATTGAAGGAAAAATAAGCAGCTTCGATCAAACACAGGCAATTTTAGATTCTGCAACGGTTGGCACAGGTATTTGGAAAGAAGTCATATCACAGATTTCAAACTTCTGCGGACGAAACAACAATTTGTGGCTTTCCAAAATGTCAAAAGGAGAAGGAAATGAAGTTTTTGCAGAAGGTTATTCCTTGTATCGTAATTCATTAACAGATTTTGCTTATTCAATTGAGGACGCGGTTCTAAAGAGTATGCTCTACGAAGAGTTAAGGGAGCGAAGCGCATACAAATTTAATTTGAATTTTAATATATCAAATCGTAAGAACCAAAATGAATAAAAAAATAAGAAGCACACTTGGTCTTCTTGCCTTACTAATAATAATTCTACTTGTTGGTGGAATTTACATCTTCGTTTTCCAGCGAGGATCAATATCTGAAAGGCAGGAAAAGCTCGATGAACTAAACGCTAATGTTTACGATCCCGCTGAGCTGAATGCAAGGTATCTTTCATTGCAGCGGCGTTCAGAGCAACTTGATTCTATATTATCTGCCCGGAAGTTTAATATTCCGCAGAATCTTTCATCAATTAAGTTTTACAATTTTATAAACAATATAGTTGCTGATTATTCTGAGTACACACAGATAAATGTTGAGTATATAGATCAGATACGTGATAAAGAATTTTTTGTCCATCAATACAAACTAACGGGGGGCGGCTACTTTAATGATGTTTACAGGATGATATATGCAATAGAGCAAAGTAAAGAATTGAAAAAGATTACACAGCTATCACTCGGAAATTTAATACGAACCGATCAAGATGGTGTTCCGCTGTTTCTTGTAAGCTTTGATATGACAGTACAGGTTTATCATTCTAGTGATAACCGCTTTGCACCAGCTGTATTTACTGAAAATCAGCTTTCCACTGGTCCAATTTATGATGCTTTCTATCCATTAATAAGAAATGAAATACCACCTAATGTTGATGAGTTGTTGGATGTTCAGGGAGCGAAGCTATTGGCACTTATACCCGAAGGTGCATTTGTTGCTGATACAAAAGGCAACACTTATTTAGTTTGGGAAGGCGAGCAAGTATATCTCGGCTACTTAACTAAAATTGATTATGACAATAACAGTGTCAGCTTCATCTTGAACAAAGGTGGAATAATTGAAAAAGTAACTCTTGAATTAGAAAAAAATAAGTAAAAAGAGAGTACAATTATGAAAAAGTTAATTGTTTATCCAATTTTATCACTTGTGTTAGTTCTGCAAATATTCCCTCAGCAGTACTGGGAGCGCAGATTTAAAACTTACCAGAATCCCGATGAACTGGTAACAATGTCGGAAACTCTTCCTTTTAATCAGGCAATAGAACTGATTAGTAAAGTTAGTGAAAGCGTCTCCGGGAGAAGAGTGGTTTCTACTCTGATTAGAACTGAACCCATTGGGATCGAAGTTACAAACATGCCCTATGACAAAGCCCTATTAATGATAGTGAACTTTGCGGGGCTTGAGTTTGAACAAAAAGAAGACGTAATTATTGTCAGCTCAAAAGAAGGGCTTGAGTTTGAACAAACGCCCGATACTTATGCGCCTTTAACAACCAGGGAAGTAAAGATTTCTGCGGTGTTTTTTGAGATGGATGTGCAGGAAGCTAAAAAGATTGGAATGGATTGGGAGGTTCTGCTTTCAGGCTCTGATTCAGAAATAGCAGGATTACTAAGAACTGAAACCGAAAGAGGTACTACTACCGGAGAAGGTGGTGAAGGAGGGGGAAGCCAGCAAGCCGGGTTACAGCCAGACTTTAATCTCGGTGTAAGCGGTGACTTCAAAATTGGTAACTTCTTCGGCGAAGCTACGGCAGTATTTAAATTCTTTGAAGAAGAAGGTATCGGTGAAATAATTTCCAGCCCTAATATTGTTGTTAGGGACCGCAACGAAGGAAATATACAAATTGGTTCAGATTTTTCTGTCCGGACAAGAGACTTTGCTGGTAATACAATTGAAAAGTTTTTCCCGACAGGTACAATAATAGTTGTTACACCCTATATACATGAAGAAGATGGTATCAATTATATATTGCTTGATATAGGAGTAGAGCGAAGCTCATTTTCACAAACAGAAACAACTACTGAAATTAAGAAGACTAATGCCCAGACAGAGGTTTTAATGCTTGATGGCGAAGAAACAGTAATAGGTGGGTTGTTTATTAATGAGGAGGCTATTGTCAGAAACGGAATTCCATTCTTAAAAGATTTACCTTGGTGGGTATTTGGAATAAGGTATTTAGCCGGCAGCGATGAAACGATAATTAGAAAGAAAGAACTAGTTATTCTTTTAAAAGCTGAGCTGTTACCTACATTAAAAGAAAGATTTGAAAATCCTGAACGGGAAAATATTTTGGGCAAGGAAAGAGAAAATCAAAGAAGACAAATAAAATATCATCAATTTGATGAAGTTTCAGAACAAGACATGTAATTATCATGGAATCCATACTTATTGTTGATGATGATATTAATCTTTGCACTATTCTTAAGGAAGAATTGAATGAAGTTGGATATGAAACCAGTTATCTTACCGGAGGAGAGCAGGTACTTGAGTACTTAAAGAATAAGCGAACTGATTTAGTTCTTCTCGACTTAAAAATGCCAGGTAAGGACGGCTTTGAAGTTTTAGAAGAGCTTGAATCCCAATCAAATTCTCACCCCAAAGTTATTGTTTTAACTGCCTATGCCGATGTTAAAAGCGCAATAGAATCAGCACGAATGGGTGCTTCTGATTTTATAAGCAAGCCTTATGATTTTGATGAATTACTCATCACCATAAGAAAAGTTCTTCAAAAAGAAAACTAGCACAGGATCCGTAAATGAGGATCAGCTTTAGAATATTACTGATTAATTTTGTTATTGTTGTGCTTGTTCTTGGCAGTGCGGCAGTTGCATTTTATTCTACTATGTACGAAGTTCTTACCTCTCAGCAATCACAAAACCTACTTAATTCCGCTAATAGTTTTATTTATGCTTACCAGGCAAAGTTAATTGAATCCGAAGATGCATTTCTGTCCGTTGTTGCGGATGATCTGGATAAAATATTAAATAAAAGAAAACTTTCTGCAAGAAATATTGATTTTATTATTGAGCAGAATGTGAATGATACAAATAAAATTTTACGGTATGCTTGTAATGAACAAGTATACTTACCCGGGAACAACTTTAACTTAACTGAATTTCTAGAATTAAATCCTTACACGTTAAAACTAAAATACAATGCTGAAAACGGTAAAGAATATTTCTTTGGAAGAATTTTATCTACGGAATTATTAAACAGCATTTCTCGTGAAATAAATTCTGAGCTGGCAGTTGTTTGGAATAACTCGCCTGCAGATCTTTCAAACCCCTCACTAAATCAAAAATACCTTTACATTTTAACACAAGCCTTCGATCATTTAAAAGGCAAAGAAAACTTTGGTCTTTACACTGAGGGAACGGAATCTAACGATATAATTGCAACCATTTATAACCCAACCACGGGTCTTAATGCCGAAAAAAACATTTCTTTCTTAATATTTACATCTATTGGTGAAGCAGCAAAACTTAGAGCCACTCTAAAAGATATGTTTATAGTTATTGGGCTGGTAGGCGTTGCTCTCTCGCTAATATTCACATTTTTATTTACAGATAAAATTAGAAAACAAATCATCGAGTTGAGCAGGGCCACGCAGGAAACCTATTCCGGCAATTTTAACAGCAGAATACAAACTAAAAGTAAAGATGATTTAGGAAAACTTGGCGAAGCATTTAATAAAATGCTTGATGAGCTTGAAAAGAAAGAAAGATCAAAAAACGAATACTCTGAATTTATTACTCTTATAAATCAAAATCCTACTTTAAAAGAGATATCAGAAGCAGCTCTTAAAAAAATTATTGCATCTTGCGGCTTTATTGTAGGCGCACTTTATTCTGTTGATGATGAAGAGTTGAATCTTATTTATGCCGATGGTTTGGATGACCATCGAACCTCATCTCAAAATAATTTTGCATTTTATAATAGAGTAATTACAACCAAAGAAACATTAGAATTGTGTGATGATCAATCGCTGCCGGTTGTTTCAACAGGAATAATTAATCTTCAGTTAAAATATCTTCTTTTGCTGCCCGTAGTTTATAATAACAAAACAATTGCTGTGCTCGAGCTCGGTTCAATTGAAAAGCCCAATGAAGAAGTGAAAGACTATCTTGCAAAAATAAAAGATCAGCTCGCAATTGGACTAACAAATGCCAAAGCACTTATGCAGCTTGAAAATTTTATAGCGGAATTAAAAAAGCTTAACGAGGAATATCAAAAACAAAATATTAAAATTAAGAAGCAAAACGAAACTCTGGTTGAGCTACATAATAACCTAAAAGAGCAGGCAAAAGAACTCGAAATTCAAAAGCAAAAGGCAGAAGAATCAACAAAAGTAAAATCTCAGTTTCTTGCAAGCATGTCGCATGAACTTCGCACACCGATGAATTCAATTTTGGGACTAACAGAACTCATATTAGAAAAAACGGAGATGAGCGTTAAAAATAAAGAACGGCTGGAAGTTGTTCTGAGCAGCGGAAAAAGATTAATGACATTAATTAATGACATTCTCGATCTTTCTAAAATTGAAGCTGGTAGAATGGATATTCGTTACGAAGACGTAATGCTTGATGAGCTTATAGAGGAAGTGGCAAACTCAATTACTCCGCTTGCAACTAAAAAAAGCATTAAGTTTAATATTATTAGAGATACAAACACGCATATAATTATTAATACTGATCGAGGCAAAGTAATTCAGGTTTTGATAAACCTGCTTGGTAATGCTGTTAAGTTTACGGATAAAGGTGGTGTTACATTCAGAATTTTTTCTTCGGATAATAAATTAGACTTTGAGATTATGGATACAGGAATCGGTATTACCGAAGAAGATAGAAAATTAATTTTTGAAGAATTTAGACAAATAGATGGATCTACAACCCGCAAATATGGTGGCACAGGATTAGGCTTAACTATCAGCCGCAAAATAACTGAGCTTTTGGGAGGGAACCTTTCTGTAAACAGCCAATTAGGTAAGGGATCAACCTTTCATTTTACCGTTCCGCTAAGACAATCAGTAAAACTTAAGCCTGAAGTTAAAAATAAGGTTAATGTCGCAACACTTATAAAGAATCGAAAAAATCCGATCTTAGTTATAGATGATGATGAAGAAGTTCGTTATACAATTGGGCAGTATTTAATTTCTAAAGGTTATGAAGTTATATATGCAGAAGATGGCGAAAGCGGAATAAGCATGGCGCATGAATACCAGCCTTTTGCTATTACACTCGATGTGATGCTCCCAAATAAAGATGGATGGAGTGTCTTAAAGGATTTAAAAGAAGATTCTAAAACTAAAGACATACCTGTGATTCTTATATCAATTTTAGGTGATAAAAATATCGGATACGGTTTAGGTGCGTTTGAATATTTTGTTAAACCTATTTCATCAGAAAAATTACTTTCCGCATTTCTAAGATTAGAAAACCTTGCCAACAAAAGAATTAAAAAGATTGTTATTGTTGATGATGATGAATTGGAATTTGAAAAGTTTAAAAAAGAATTTTCTTCGGAAGGCATCAGAATTGAATTCATTAAAGACAGCGAATTAGCATTCAACAAAATTGCAGAAGTCCAACCCGATTTAATTATACTTGATTTAATGATGCCAAAAGTTGATGGCGTTACACTATCATATAAACTCAAATCAAATATAAAAACAAAGCATATTCCTATTCTTATAAGCACAGCAAAAGACTTAACTGATGAAGAGAAAAAATCTCTGAACAACATTGTTGAAAGCATTGCAGTAAAATCTAAAGGACATCCGTTGGACGTACTGAAAATTGTTAGAGACAGAATTAAAATGCAGGAATTTGACCTGCCGCAAATACCGGAAAACGGGAATGGGGAAAACACAGGTGATAATGCTGTCGTCAGTTCAGATAACTCATCGAATGACGAAAATAAAAAATATTCTGGAGAAGTGCTGATTGTAGATGATGATCCTGACACATTGTTTACCATAAGCGAAATTGTACAGGCATGTAATTGTAAAACATATCTTGCTCGCAGCGGTAAGGAATGTCTCGAGTATTTGAACCAAAACATTCCGGATTTAATTTTGATGGATATAATGATGCCCGAAATGGATGGCTTTCAAACCTTAAAAGAAATAAGGTCAAATGATAAGTGGGGTGAAGTGCCCGTATTTGCTGTTACAGCGAAAGCGATGCAGAGCGATAAAGATGTAATTCTAAATCACGGTTTTACTGATTACATTCCAAAACCGGTAAACCCAACAATGATTTCCTTTAAAATAGAAAAGCTATTAACGCAGTTAAAAGCGAGTTAAAATGAAGACAATTCTTGTTATAGATGATTTGCCCGAAAACGTTTTTATGCTGCAGGATAGACTTGAAAATGAAGGCTATAATATTCTTACTGCTTATGATGGGAAATCGGGGATTGAAAAAGTGCGCAGTGAATTGCCCGATCTTATTTTACTTGATATTATGATGCCGGGTATAACAGGAATTGAAGTTTGTAAAATTCTTGTGAACGATGACAGAACAAAGCACATCCCAATTATACTTGTTACAGCAAAGGCTGGAGCTGAGGACACAAAAGAAGGTTTGGAGGCAGGTGCTTTTGATTACATTAAAAAACCATTTAACAGAGTAGAATTATTAGCAAGAGTTCAATCGGCATTAAAGCTATCAGAAGCTAACAGTCTTTTACTTGAAGCCGAAAAGAAAAGCACGTTCGTTGCCACCGTAGTAACAGCAAATCATAAAATTAAACAGCCCTTAACACTTTTGACCCTTTCTTCTGCAGCAATAAAAAGGGAATTGAACAAAGAAGAAATTTCCAAGGATTCAATACTTAATCGTCTGAAATATGTTGATACTGCAGTTAAAGAAATAACAGACATTCTAAACCAGCTTAATTCTATTAAAGAACCTGTAATGGCGCAATACACAAGAAATATTAAAATGATTAAAGTAGACGAGGAAAACAGCTAGAGTAATTTTCTTATTGTTGCTAGCATCGTTTCGAACTCATACGGCTTTTCAATTCTGCTATTAATTTTATGCTTCTCCAATTCATCATCATCATCCATTTTTAAACTACCCGAGGATAATATTATCGGGATATCAAATTCTTTCTCTCTAATTTCTGAAATTGTATCGAGACCGTTTTTACCCGGCATGTTATAATCTATTATTGCAAGATTAACTTTTATTTCTTCGGTGAGCACACGCAAAACCTCATCACCAGAAGCAACTTTTATAACATTGTAACCGTTTGATTCAAGTAGTTCGGCAAGTAAATCGCTGAGCATAGGCTCATCATCTGCTAGTAAAATAATTGCTTCTGATGGCTCGGTTCTTTTTTCCTTCGGAACCTCAAAAGTAGGAATGTATACATCAAATGTTGTCCCCTTGCCCAGTTTGCTCGATACCTCAATATGTCCGTTGTGAGCTTTAACTATTCCGTAGGTAACATAAAGCCCAAGCCCCGATCCGGTATCTTTTGTTCGTGTGGAAAAATACGGCTCGAATATTCTTGTAAGATTTTTTTCATCAATTCCTTCCCCATCATCGCTAACAGAAAAACAAACATAATTTCCCTCTTTTAATAAGGGATAATTTATAATATTGCTTCTATCAATGGTAATATTTTTGGCAGAAAGTTTTATTCCGCCTTTGCTGTCTGTTGCTTCCTTAGCATTTACACATAGGTTTAGAAGAATTTGGTAAATTTCTGTTCCGCTGCCGAGTATATCACTAAGATTTTTTTCAATTTCTTCATTAAAAGTTATTGTTTTCGGAAAGGTTTGTGTAACTACTTTGGAAATTTCTCTTAATAGTTGATGTGGCTTTACAAGTTCTTTTCTTTTGGGTGTTGGTTTCCCAAACGATAGCAAACCTTTTGTTAAATCGCGTGCTCTCACAGAACAATTTTCAATGTTATCAATCAGCTTATCAACATCTTCAGTCAATTCTACTCTTTTGCGTAGTAAGTTTACGCTTCCAAAAATGCTCGACAGCAAGTTGCTGAAATCATGAGCCATACCGCTGGATAACTTGCCAATCGTTTCTAATTTTTGTGCTTGCAATAATCGGCTTTCGAGAGCAGTATTTAAATCTCTTGTTGTAATGTTTGTAATTGCAAAAGCAAGCAGGGTTGCAAACTGACGCAATTGATTTATTTCGGAATGTGTAAAATCCCCCTCCTTTTTCCCTGTAATAATTACAGCTAGAAGCTTTTCTTCAAAAATACATGGCGAAATAACCAATGAGCTGCATCCAAAGGATTGTGTAAGATTGTAACCCAAGTTATTTCTATTATTTAATGCAGTAAGCGATTGCTTGTTTAACATTAGCCATTTTGTGATAAACTTAAAATCTGCTCGAACTGTTTTTTCAGCATCATTTTTTTCGTTTATGAAATTATTCGGATCGTAATATTTGAATTGAGAAATACTATCATCAGCTAAAAAACAAATTACGCCAAAGTTACTGCCACTAATTTGAACACATTTGCCAACAATATCATCTGCAAGAGCATCTACTGAATTTTCTTTCAAGAGCATCATCAACACATTTTGCAGTTCATTCTGAAAAACTGTTTCCAGAGGTTTTGTCTCAGCTTTTCTTTGCGTTTCAATTTGATTTTTTGCCGCGGGAATAATTTCGAGCAAATACCCCTGAAGTGATTTAGCCTTTCCCCGCAGTGGTAGCGGTGTAACCTTTAAATTGCTTCCACTATGTGGTGTGTTTTCTAATTGAAGGTTTTTTTCGTTTAGTCCTGTAGTAAGTTTTTCATCAGGCAAGCCGAACAAAGTTTTTATGCTTACACCCTTTAATCGACCGATGCCCATTGTGTTTTTAAAACTTTTGTTGAACCAGACTATTTTTTGGTTTTTATCTGAAATAGCAATGGGAGAACTCTGATCCTCTAAAAGGTCTTTAGGGACATATTTTGCTATTATGCTGGCAGGCATAAAAAATTAAATGGGTTTTAGTTCATACTTTTTAATTTTAGTATAAAGAGTCTTTGGGCTTATACCAAGTTGGTTTGCTGTTTGTGTGCGGTCCCACCTGTTTTTATCAAGCACCTTTTTAATATGCCATCTTTCAAGATCTTCCATACTTAATATATTCTCCGGACTGTCAACATCGGATATTTTTTTTGATTGGATATGATAGGATTGTGGAAGATTCAAATCTTCGGGTTGAATTATTTCGCTTTCTGCAAAAATCAATGCTCTTTCAATTATATGCTCTAACTCTCTGATGTTTCCGTTAAACGAATAATTATAAAGTATTTCTTCTGCTTTTTGCGAAAGATGTTTAGGTGAGCGAATAGGTGATTTCTCTTTTATAAAATAATTTGCTAGCAGAAGTATATCATCCCTTCTATCGCGCAGCGGTGGAATGGTTAATGTAATAACATTTAACCTGAACAATAAATCCTTTCTAAAATTTTTATTGTCTGCTTCTTCCAGTAAGTTACGGTTTGTTGCGCCAATAACCCGAACGTTTGATGTTAATGTTGTTATCCCGCCAATTCTTCTGTACTCGCCGTTTTCTAAAAAGCGAAGTAACTTTGGTTGTAACGCCAAACTCAATTCACCAATTTCATCAAGAAATAAAGTCCCGCCGTGAGCAATTTCAACTAGACCTTGCTTAGTATTTTTAGCATCAGTAAATGCGCCCTTTTCATGACCGAAAAGTTCACTTTCAATTAATTGATCTGGCAGAGAGGCACAATTTATAACAACAAATGGTTTGTCTTTTCTTGCAGATTGTTTGTGTATGTACTCCGCAAGCAGCTCTTTTCCAGTGCCGGTTTCTCCCTCAATTAAAATGTTTGATTCAGAAACGGCGGCTTTGGTTGAAAGGTTAAGCACTCTTCTTAATTCCGAACTGTTACCAACAATTGTATCCGAACCTTTTTTGCTAATTTCTTTTGTTAAAATTTCGGTTTTGACAATCAGTTCCTTGTGTTCAATTGCCCTGTTAATTGTAATTAAAAGCGCATCAAATTCGTAAGGCTTTGTAATAAAATCGTAAGCACCAGCTTTAATGCAATCAATGGCCTTTCGCATCTCTCCCTGCGCAGAAAGTATAACAATCTGAACAGTAGCATTATAATCTTTAACAAACTTTAGTACTTCTTCTCCAGAAACTTCCTTCATGTTTAAATCAAGCAGCAAAATATCGTAATTCGAACGTTTAATAGCTTCAATTGCGTATTTGCCGTCATACACAGTATCTACAGAAAATCCTTCTTCGAGCAGTTGCTCCTTTAAAAGGTAACATAGAGTTTCATCGTCATCACAAACAAGAATTTTAGAGTTTTTTGATGGTGTCATAAATTTCGCCAGTCTATTGTTTATGGAGAAAAGTCGATTTTTGGAATAGAATATCCACTTGGTTATATTTGCACTTCTTATTTTTTAGGGCGCGTAGCTCAGTGGTAGAGCATCTGCCTTTTAAGCAGAGGGTCGGTGGTTCGATACCACCCGCGCTCACTCTATCTTATTTTATTTCAATCCCTTACAAAGAACCTTTTATGTATTTCCTGAAAAAATATTTTTTTCAGCAATCAGTAGTATAACATATTAATGTAAAAACTACAAGCATCGACTAGTCTTTAATTTTAAGCATTTTCATTTCTTTTCGGCATATTTAATCGCTTTACGGTTGGCATTATTTTTAGTTAAATTCACAGATAATTTATTCATTTACAATTCACTTACACTGTGGGCGAAATAGTTTTTTGGGCAATTATCAGAACCGCATTCACAATTCTCTTCCTGTGGATAATAAAAAGCCACATTGATTTCCAGCTTTGGATAATGATTAGTGTTGCTGCCGTTTATGTTTTTATTATTCACCCTACTATGGTAAGCTATAAATGGTTTGAGGAGAGAAACAAAAACGTTATTTCATCAACACTTTGTTCAAGCTGCAAACATTTCGATAGATCGGCTGTGCTTTGTTTAAAGTATGATAAACACCCTACCGAAGATTTTATCCCCTGTGAGGGGGAAGATTGGGAACCAATTTAATTTTCGCTGCAATTTTTCTGTAAGAAAAACACCTACATCTATTTCAGAATTCCGCTTATTCGTTACCAACACTAATTTTTATAATTTTTTCTCGGATTTATTTTATTTATCAGTTAGAACTCTGGGGGAGTTTTAACTACCTGAAAGTTTTTTTATGAGCCTGAGTATTGTCATTGTAGATGATTCAAACCTGGTGAGAGAGCGCATTGTAAAAATGCTGCACGCTATCTCCGGAATAGAAATATCTGGCCAAGCTGCAAACTCTCAGGACGCATTAAAGGTTATTCAAGATAGTAAACCTCACATTGTAATAATTGATATTAAAATTCCTGGTGAGAATGGAATAGAAGTTTTAAAAAAGATTAAAAAAATAAATCAGGCTGTAATCGCAATAATAATAACCAACTATCCGTTTACTCAATATAAAGCCAAATGTTTTGAGAATGGTGCCGATTATTTTTATGATAAATCATATGAATACGGTAAAGTTGTTGAGACCATCGAAGGCTTAGTAAATTCAGACTCTGTAGAACGCATAGTAAATTATTGGTAAATTTTTCTGATCTTCCACCCATCCCGTAGCTAACAAGAGCGATTACTGCTGGCAAGCCTCCTTATAGCTGTCCCTTCCAACAAGGGATGGGTGGTTTTATTAACAGATATTAGTATTTTATCCCAAATTATATCTTTTCCTTTCATCTTTTTTGCCAAGGAAGATTTTCTAAACAAAAAAGTGGTTTAAAATGGCAGCAATTAAACAAACCAAAGCCGAACTCCTTTCTGAAAATGAAAAATTAAAAAAACAGATCGCAATATTAAAATCTGTAAAAAAAAATCGCTTAGTAACTAACGATAAAAAAGACTACCAATCTGAAAAAGATTATTGGAGAATTTTTAATGAAGCACACGATTCGATAATTATTTTTGAACCCAAAGAAGAAGTGATTTTGGATGTTAATCAACGTACTTGCGAAATTTATGGCTATAAACGTTCCGAATTAATAGGAATGTCACTCAAAAAAATATCCAAGTTTGTATCAAGGGGTGAAGAAAACATAAAAAAGACCGTTGAAAAGGGAACTTACAAGCATTTTGAAACCATTCACTTTTGTAAAGATGGAAGTGAAATACTGCTTGAAATAAATGCCTCCGTTATAAAGCATATGGGACAAAAAGCAATTCTTAGTATAAACCGCGATATAACAGAAAGAAAAAAAGCGGAAGTTGAATTACAGAAAAGTGAAGAAAGATTTCGTCGCCTTGCAGAGAATTCACAAGATATTATCTATAGCTACAAATTCGTACCCACTCCTGGGTTTGAGTACATTAGCCCCGCTGTTTCCAAAATTGCGGGTTACAATCCTGAAGATTATTATAAAGATCCTAAATTAGGTTTTAGCATAATTCATCCAGATGAAAAGCCAAAACTTCAAATTCTATTAAATGGAAAACTTCCCAAATCACCCCATATTACTCGTTGGGTTCATAAAAATGGCAGTATTGTTTGGATAGAAGATCAATTCACCCCTATTTATGATTCCCAAGGAAATTTATTAGCGATTGAGGGTGTTGCACGTGACATCACAGAACGAAAAAAAAAGGATGAGGCTATTAGTGAGAGCGAAAGAAAACTTAGCACAATAATAGATAACATCCCAGGAATGACTTACAGGTGTTTGACAGATGAATTTTGGACGATGAAATTTATTAGCAAAGGCTGTAAAGAAATAACCGGTTACACTCAACTGGATCTGTTGGATAACAAAAATTTATCTTACGAAGATTTAATTTATCCTGATGACAGAGAAATGGTTAGGCGGGAAGTACTTCGCTCTCTTGATACTAAAAAGCAATTTGAATTAGAATACAGGGTGACAAAAAAAGACGGTTCAATTAGGTGGGTATGGGAACGCGGTGTTCAGATTGAAGAAAATTTGGGCGGCATTCCTCTTTTGGAAGGAATAATTGAAGATATAACCGAAAAAAAATTAGCTCTGGAAGCATTGAAAGAAGCACATGATATTATTAACAAAAGTCCAGCCATCCCCTTTTTGTGGAAAAACGAAGAGGGCTGGCCGGTTGAATATGTATCAGAAAATGTTGTGGATTTATTTGAATACACTGCTGAAGAATTTATGTCTGGAAAGGTTTCTTATTCAAAATCAATTCATCCGGAAGATTTGGAAAGAGTTGGAAATGAAGTTACAAGACATAGCTCAGAAGAGGGCACGGATAGGTTTTCACATGAACCTTATCGGATAGTTACAAAAGCCGGTAAGATAAAATGGGTGGAGGATAAAACTTACATTCGACGAGATGAAAATAACAATATAACACATTATCAGGGAATTGTTGAGGATATAACCGCCCGTAGACAAATAGAGCTGGCACAACTGGAAAGTGAAGAAAAATTTAGCAAAATATTTAATTCAAGTCCAAGCCCTATGATCATTTCTGAAATTGAGTCCGGAAAAGTAGTTGATATAAATAAAAGTTTTGAAAAATTAATCCTTTATTCGAAACAGGAAATAATGGGTAAAAGCGTTTTTGACTTAAACTTATGGGCTAATATTGAAGATCGTGGAAAATACATTAAAAAAATTAAGAGGGATAAAAGCGTTTCTAACTATGAAATAAAAATTAGAACTAAGTCAGGGGAAATTAGAAATTCACTAATATCCGGTGAAATTATTACAATACAGAATAAACCATATTTACTTACCTCAGGTATTGATATAACCGAGCGCAAGCGAATAGAGGAAGCATTAATTGAATCAAAAAAAATGTTGAGCCACGTTCTTAACACAATCCCGGTAAGGGTGTTCTGGAAAGACCTTGACGGCGTTTATTTGGGATGTGACCAGTTATTCGCCAGGGATGCTGGAAGAAGCAATCCTGAAGAAGTGATTGGTGATAATGATTATAATATGGGATGGGCTGAGCAAGCTGAATTGTATCGTAGCGATGACAGACTTGTTATAGAAAGCGGAAAGCCGAAAATCAATTATGAAGAACCCCAGACAACACCTGAAGGGAAAATCATCTGGCTTAGAACTTCTAAAATTCCACTCTTGGATAATACTGGTAATATATACGGGGTTTTAGGTACATATGAAGATATCACTGAACGCAAGCTGGCGGAGGAAGCATTAAGAGAGAGTGAAAATAAATTTAGAAATGTTTTGGAGAATATTCAGTTAATTGGATTGATGCTCGATAAAAATGGAATATTAACCTTCGCAAATGATTTTTTATTAAAGCTCACCGGATGGAAACGTGAAGAAGCCATCGGTAAAAATTGGTTTGACAATTTTTTACCTGATAAAGTGAGAGAAAAAGTCAAAAAAATGTTTTATGAAACCCTTGATGCAGAAGTCTTTCCTCAAAGTTATCAAAATGAAATAATTACAAAAGAGGGAGAATTAAAACTAATTAGCTGGAGTAACACAATACACGTAGATAATAGCAATAAAACCTATGCTATAACAAGTATTGGGGAAGATATCACCGAACGCAAGAAAGCAGAAAAAAAATTAAGAGATTCGCATTACCAGCTTAGGAGTCTAGCAGAGAGATTACAAATGATAAGAGAAGAAGAGAGGGCGGCAGTT
Source organism: uncultured Ignavibacteria bacterium (assembly GCA_965365225.1). Classification (GTDB taxonomy): domain Bacteria; phylum Bacteroidota; class Ignavibacteria; order Ignavibacteriales; family Ignavibacteriaceae; genus IGN2. The sequence continues at coordinate 33,697 of CBDUAV010000006.1, forward strand.
TCCCGTGAAATTCATGATGATCTCGGCCAGGTACTTACAGCCTTAAAAATGGATATTTCATCACTACAAAATAAATCGAACGTTGAGCCAAGCGAATTAACCGATAGAACTGGTAAAATGCTTGAACTGGTAAATTCATCCATCCAAACAGTAAAGAGAATTGCTACAGAATTAAGACCAGGTATTCTTGATGATCTTGGACTTTTCTCTGCAATAGAATGGCTGGTTGAAGAATTTCAGAATCGTACTAAAATAAACTGCCAGCTGGACATAGAAGGCGAAATGGATATAATTGATGATGAAATTTCCATTGCTGTATTCAGAATTTTCCAGGAGACCATTACGAATATAACGAGGCATTCAAATGCAACGCAGACAATAATAAAATTATTTTGTTCCGATAAATATCTGATGCTGGATGTGCAGGATAACGGGAAAGGGATAAGTGCTGAAGAACTGTACGGTCCCAGATCACTTGGAATTTTAGGAATGAGAGAAAGAGTACATATTTTGCGCGGTGAATTTGAAGTTTCCGGAGATCCCGGCAAAGGCACAAGAGTTACTGTTAAAATTCCTTTACAAAAAAAAGAAATAGTATAATTATACTATTTGTAGTTACGTACTATTAGTTGTTAGCGTACTTGGAATGTAAATTAGAATTCGTTATTGTTGATTGTGTTAGCTAAACTTATTCCTATAAGATTATATAAAATAATATTGTGAAAATAATTGTTGTTGATGATCACGCAGTAGTACGAAGGGGCTTAATCCAGATATTGGAAAGTATGCAGGAGGTAAATTCCGTTAGTGAAGCATGCAATGGAAATGAACTTATTGAACTGCTGAAAGAAGATGAGTACGATGTGGTCGTTCTGGATATATCTATGCCCGGTAAAAGCGGGCTCGATGTTCTGAAAGAAATTAAAACTATTAAGCAAAACGTTTCAGTATTAATTTTAAGCATTCACCCTGAAGAACAATACGCAGTTAGAGCATTAAAAGCAGGCGCCTCCGGCTACATTACAAAAGACAGTGCACCCGAAGAATTGGTTACTGCTGTTCAAAGAATAATGGAGGGTCGTAAATATATTTCTCAATCGCTTGCAGAAAAATTAGCTGGCAGTTACGATATATCTTCATCAAAACTTCCACACGAAATATTGTCTGACAGAGAATTTGAAGTTTTTAAAATGATCGCAAGTGGAAATACGGTATCCAACATTGCCGAATCACTTTTTCTTAGTGCTAAGACAATTAGCACATACCAGTCCAGAATATATGAGAAGACGGGTCTAAAAAGCCGCTCTGAAATTACACTTTATGCTATTAAAAATGGTTTAATTGAATAAATTCTTTTAAGCCAAACTCTCATTTTCTCAATTTTCATTAGTGTTAATATTGTAAGGAATTGTATTACACGCTTATCAGATAGCTGCCTATACCCTTTAATAATTGCTGTTTTTAGTTTTATTACAATGAAATGAGTAGTCATTTTATTGTAATTAAGTTGGGAAATCTAATACGCTTTTAATCCTCTAAAATACCTGACTATTTTTTTGTTTTTAAAAATTATACGGGTGTGATGACAGGTATTGAGAAAACATTAAAGAAAGAAATTCCCGATAATTCTATTTTGCATTCTCTTTCAATCGCAATTGGAACTGAAGTAGCAGGTAAAATAGAATTTGCAAATAGCTCCCTCTGCAGGCTCACAGGATATAAATTAAGCGAGTTAAAAGGAAAAAATCTGAAGATTCTTTTCGAAGACAGTGCGGATTTCGATCATGTTGAAATCTTAAGAGAAGTTTTTAACAATGGCTCAACAAATATTTTAACTACGCTTTATAAAAAGAATAATGAGTTTAAAAAAGTGTTGTGTCATTTTTCGCTGCTCAATACGGAAGATAACCTGCCCGGTATAGCATTTTCTATATTCGATATTAGTGAAGGAAATAAAGATCTGAAAACTATTTATCAGCAGGTTGAATTGTTTACTAATATTTTCAGATCAATTTCAGATCCATTTTTAGTAATACAAACAAAAGATTATAAAGTTATAAAAGCCAGCCCAGCGTCGATTAATAATGAGGCAAAAGATTTATCAAAGTGTTATTCACTTACGCATGGTTTTGATAGTCCATGCAATGGCGCTGATTATCCATGCCCCATAAATAAAGTTGTTGAAACAAAACAGCCTGTAATAGTAACACATAAAAATCTAAATAAAGAAGGCTATCCAACTTTTAAAGAAATTCATACTTATCCTGTTATAGATGCAGACGGAGATGTTAAAAATATAATAGAATATTACGTTGAATTAAAAAACAATGTACCGGCAAACAATAAAGCAAATGGAGAGACAGGACTCTTTAAAGAACTCTACGAAAATGCTTCGATTGGAATTTACCGCTCAACCCCCGGAGGAAAAATCATTACTGCTAATCCTGCAGCAGTTGCAATTTTAGGTTATACTTCCTTAGATGAACTAATTGAAATTAATCTTGCGGAAGGTTATCAAAATTCTGAGGACAGAATAAGGTTCCAGAAAATAATGGAAGCCGAGGGAACCACTTTTGGCTTTGAAACAAAGTGGAAAAGAGGCGATGACAAGGTTATCGATATTGGTATTAGTGCACAATCGGTTAAAGATGATAACAATAACATTATTTATTATGAAGGGGTTATTGAAAACATAACTGAAAAAAAGAAGGCAGAACGGGAAATTATACGTGCAAAGGAAGAAGCAGAAGAGATGAGCAGGCTGAAATCTAATTTTCTCGCGAATATAAGCCATGAGCTGAGAACACCATTAAGTGGAATACTCGGCTTTGCAGAAATTCTAGGTGAAGAAATTGAAAGCTCATTCCAGAAAGAGGTTGTTGGAAATATTTATCAAAGCGGACTGAGACTTTTGCGGTCTTTAGATTCTGTAATGAATTTTTCAAAACTGGAATCTGAAAAAATTGAATTGACGCACATAAATCTTAATATACCCAGCGCAGTAATTAATGTTGTAAATTGGTTTAAAACTGAAGCAACTCGAAAAAATTTAGAAGTAGAAATAAAAATAGTCGACAAAAATCTTACCGCTGAGCTCGATGAAAACCTTTTTAAACAAGTTATTTCAAACCTGATTGAAAACTCAATTAAGTATACTACTGAAGGAAAAATATTAGTAGTGGTTGATAAGGGGAAAAAGCAAAATACAGACTGGGTGATAATTAAAGTTGAAGATACCGGAATTGGAATTCATCCTGAAAACCAAAAGTATATATTCGATGCATTCAGGCAGGAAAGCGAAGGATTATCAAGAAAATATGAAGGAATGGGTCTGGGATTAACTATAACTAAAAAATATGTTGAGCTAATGGAAGGCGAGATATTTGTTGAAAGCACTCCGGGCAATGGATCGTGTTTTACTCTAAAATTTCCCTGCCGTAAAAGATTGGTATCAGAACTAGACTCAAGCCGGGTTGTTCATGATAAGAAGCCGGATAGTATAGAAAACAGCCTGCCGACCGTACTGCTTGTTGAAAACGAAGAAGCGAGTGTAGAAATAACAAAATATTTTCTTAAAGATTTGTGCAATATTGATTCGACTAATAACGGTAAAAATGCACTTGTTATGTTAATGGAAAAAGATTACAGTGCAGTAATAATGGATATAGATCTTGCCGGAACAATGGATGGTATTGAAACTACTAAAGAAATTAGGAAACTATCAAAGTTCAAAGAGCTGCCGATAATTGCATTAACCGCTTATGCAATGAAAGGTGATAAAGAAAAAATACTTGCTGCCGGCTGTTCAAGTTATATGTCTAAACCGTTTAGAAGAGATGAAATTCACAACCGTTTAAGTTCTGTGCTTTCTTCAAAAACCAACTAATTTTTATTCATTTCATTTGCCCCTTAATTATATTTGTTTTTTCTTAGGTTCTTAACATATTTACAGGTAAATATTTATTGCAAAGGATCTTTCAAATCGCTTTGAATCTGAAATAGAATCTTTTTCGAGGCATCAATTTTGAAAATAAACCTGTAGGTTAATGATGAATAAACCGGAAAAGCATAAAATGAAAAAAATAACAATCTATTTAATTTTTATATCGCTAATACTTTTTAGCTCGTGCAAGGTTGAAGATATAGTATCGGAGCTGGGCAGTTCGGAAATTACAGCAAAATCAAAAGTTGGAGAAGTTGTTAATAAATCTAAAAGCGATTTTGCCGCAGATTCTAAATTAGCGGCTATTTACGGGTTGAATGTTAATAACGAAGGTAAAATCGATCTACTTAAACCCACTGATAATGCTTTTGTGTACGTAGTTCAATCTGATTCTGTTGCTGCTGTAAATTCATCGGAAGCAAATCAGTTTTATGTGCCGGTTTATAATTCCACCCCCATTCGCTCACCAATTACTTTCGGAACGATGCTTACATTAATAAAAGATCAGGGCGCAAGTGAAATTATGGGTAGAATATTTAGTAAGCTTGCAACAATTTCAATTGATGTAAGCGCACCCTATGATGACAGTCCGCAAGTATTAAATAAAATGTTAACAAGAAGTGATGTGTTAAATTTCAGAACAAACAATCCTGATGCTAAGATTGATATGTTTCTGCTGCCCAGTAAATCCATAGACAGCACAAGTATAAACAATTCTGTGGACTGGATTGTAAATTTCTACGGCACAAATACTTCGCTGGTTTTGTGGCTGCATCCCGGGACAATAAACGGGACCATTAAAAATCTCAATGAGTTATAATTAGAATTAATATTTAAGTAGTCAGACGATCCTGATGAATAGAGATGTTAAACCTGAATCCTTATTTCTAAATCCTATCTACTCTCTGATAATTTCAATACTTCCTTCCTCGGGTAGTTTGATAGTATAATTTGTACCGCTATTGTTTTGAAGATAATTTTCTCTTAACCATGGATTAAACATTTTTAGTATGTAGTAGTTTATTCCATAGGTGGAAGCAAAATCTGCAAAATCTTTAACAGAGTTTTTCAGGGTTATTTCGTAATAATCCAAAGGCTTGTACAAATCATCTTCTTTAATATTAAAACCGAATTTAGGAGGGTCCTGCATAATGTATTTGAAAGCAACAATTCTTCCGACAAAGCGCGAGGTTTCATAATTAAGCACAAGATTAAAATAATTTTTAGCTTTTTGTCTTTCACGTTGATTCGTCATTCCTTCTTGACCCATGTTATAAGATGCAGCTGCCGAAATCCAGCTACCGAACATATTGTAAGAGTCCTGTAAATATTTACATGCAGCTTCAGTTGATTTTTCAACGTGATATCTTTCATCTATCTGACCGCTTATCTCAAGCCCGTATTTTTTCCCTGCAGCTTCCATAAACTGCCAGAATCCCGTTGCTCCAACCGGAGAAATCACATTATCAAGTAAACTTTCGGCAACACACAAATATTTAAAGTCATCCGGAATGTTGTTTTTTGCAAGTATCGGCTCAATTACCGGGAACCAGCGGTTTGCTCGTTTAATTGCAAGAATAGTTGAAGAGTGCCAGTAAGTGTTGGTAATAAACTCTCTTTCTATTCGTTCAAACACATCAAAGTTTTCTGTGGGAATTCTTTCGCCCGCAAATTCAAGATATTCGGGGATTTCAGGGTTAATAATTCTGTATCCCTGCGGATAATCATTAATGGATAGATTATTCTCTGTGAAAAATAAATTTGACAGAATAAATAATGTACCCATTGCAAATACTATTCCAGTAAAGAAATAATGAAGTTTTGTTTTAATAAATTTCATATTGATTCTTCTGATTGTTTTTTATTTTTATCTTTGAATTAGTATGCGAGTATAAAAATTTTTTTGTCTAAAAGGAAAACCATTTAATTTCGTATGTAATAGTTACACAACATTTTTATGTCAGTATGGAAATAAAATCTAATAAACAATATCATCCTGAAATGCATTCAGCAGAGCACATACTTAACCAAACAATGGTTAGAATGTTTAATTGCGGAAGATCTTTTAGCAATCATATTGAAAAGAAAAAATCTAAGTGTGATTATCATTATGAAAGAAATTTAACTGCTGCTGAAATTCTACAGGTAGAGAATAAAGTAAACGAGGTAATTGCAGAAGATTTACCAGTTGTTGAAGAATTTTATTCCAAAGAAGAAGCTGAAACAAAATTCAACTTATCAAAATTGCCAAGTGATGCAATCAATAAAATAAGAATCATAAAAATTGGTGAATACGACGCCTGCCCATGCAGCGGTTTACATGTTTTAAGCACAAAAGAAATTGGTAAATTAAAAATTATTTCAACTGATTTTAATGAGGGGATTTTAAGGATTAGATTTAAATTGCTTCAACAAAATTAATTTATAAATAGTATTATTTTTGATTCAATCAACAATGAAAACTTTTAATATCTTAAGTTTTGTAACACTCACGATCATTTTTATCGGATGTTCACCCATTCAAACAAATAATTTTTATATAAATTCGCCTGATCAGAAACTAGCACTCAATTTTGCAATAAATGACATTGGTCAGGTTTTTTATTCAGTGATGTTTAATAGTAAGATAATTATTGATACCTCGTATATCAGTTTTGATTTCAAAGATCAAAAACCTCTCGGAACAAATTTAAAAATTGTTAATTCTACGTTATCTTCATTTGATGAAACATGGGAAACTGTTTGGGGTGAGCAACGATACATTAGAAATAATTACAACGAGTTGAGAATTGAATTAAAAGAAAAAGAAGAATTAGGAAGAAAATGTTTTGTTTTATTCAGATTATTTAACGATGGTGTTGGATTCAGATTTGAATTTCCGGAACAGGAAAATTTAAAAGATATTATAATTATTGATGAAAACACCCAATTCAATTTAACAGGTGATCACAATTGCTGGTGGACTCCGGGCGATTGGGATATTTACGAACATCTTTTCAACACAACCCGGTTTTCTAAAATTGATGCTTTATCAAAAAGGGGTCACGAAAGTCTCGCACAAACCTACATTCCTGAGAATGCAGTAAACTTACCGGTTACTATGAAAAACGATGATGGAATTTACATCAGTATTCTTGAAGCGAATCTTACAAACTATTCTGATATGACTTTAAGGGTTAATAAAGAAAAACTTCTTTTTCAAAGTGAGCTTGTTGGAAATGATTCTGGAACTAAAGTAAAAACTCAAACTCCGTTTATGACTCCGTGGAGAGTTATTTTAGTCGGCGATGAAGCAGGTGATCTTATCAACTCGAGAACAATTTTAAATTTGAATGAACCGAACAAAATAGATGATGTATCCTGGATTAAGCCAACAAAGTATATGGGAATTTGGTGGGAAATGCATCTTGGGAAAAGCACATGGGATATGAGTAGCGGAAGACACGGGGCTAATACAGAAAACGCAAAACGTTATATTGATTTTGCATCACAAAACGGAATTGGTGCATTGTTAATTGAAGGATGGAATACCGGATGGGATCATTACCTGGGCTCAGAAAGGCGCGAATTCATCTTTGATTTTGTAACACCTTATCCGGATTATGATTTGAAGGAAGTGGTTCGATACGCAGAAGAGAAAAATGTTGATTTGATAATGCATCACGAAACATATACTGATATACTGGCATATGAGCAACGGCTTGATACAGCATTTGCATTATGTAAAAGTCTGGGAATTCACGCAGTTAAAACCGGATACGTAGGACAGATTATTCCCGATGGTGAATATCATCATGGGCAATGGATGGTAAATCATTATAGAAAGGTTATGGAAAAAGCAGCGGAGTACGAAGTGATGGTTAATGTTCACGAACCTATTAAACCAACAGGTTTAAGAAGGACTTATCCCAACTTAATGAGTGCAGAAGGTATACGGGGGCAGGAATTTAATGCATGGTCTACTGATGGTGGTAATCCTCCGGAACACTTGACAATTATTCCATTTACAAGAATGCTGGCCGGACCAATTGATTATACACCCGGAATTTTCGATATAAAGTTTGAAAAGTATAAACCGGACAATCAGGTTAACACAACACTTGCCTATCAGTTGGCACTATATGTTGTTATTTACAGCCCGTTGCAAATGGCAGCGGATCTGCCGGAAAATTATAATGGGCATCCTGCGTTTCAATTCATTAGAGATGTTGGAGTTGATTGGGATACATCAATTGTTCTGAATGGAGAGATCGGGGAGTTTATAACAATAGCAAGAAAAGAAAGAAACGATGATAAATGGTTTCTTGGAAGCATTACTGATGAAAATGAACGAACAATAGATGTTTCACTAGACTTTTTGAATGAAGAGATAAAATACACTGCAACGATTTATTCTGATGCTGAAAATTCTCATTGGGATAAAAATCCTACTGTGTATAATATTGAAAGCAAAACAGTAATGAACACTGATACTTTGAAATTAATTCTAGCAGCCGGTGGCGGAGTTGCAATAAGCTTTTTTCAAGAAGAAGAGTAGCAGACAGATGCTGGACTCAATTCCCCAAGTGGCATTTCACCGGCATGATGAAAGAAAAATGAAAGTCATTCCTGCGAGCGGAGCGAGTCAGGAATCTGAATGGGTAACAGATTCTGGACTTGTCCGCTAATTGTGGACTTCGCCAGAATGACAATTACCGTCATTCCCGCAAGTCCGCTTTAGCGAACACATCGGGAATCTGAAGAAAACAGTTAATGATTGCAGATAATCTTTATGCTTGAATATTTAGATTGGATACTGATAGCAGCTTATTTCTTTATTGTTTTTTTAGTTGCGTTTTGGTCTTCATTCAGTAAAAAAAGAAAAAGTAAATCCTCGTCTGATTATTTTCTTGCAGGACGAAATATAGGATGGTTTATAATTGGTGCTTCGCTTTTTGCTTCGAATATTGGAAGCGAACATCTTGTTGGTTTAGCAGGGACTGGTGCTGCAAGTGGAGTTGCAGTTGGTCAGTTTGAAATTCTCGCCTCATTAATCCTTTTAATTCTTGGATGGCTCTTTGTTCCTTTCTATTTAAAGAGCGGTGTATTTACTATGCCCGAATTTTTAGAGAAACGCTACTCTTCCGGTGCACGATGGTATCTTGCAATAATTTCAATTGTAGGATACGTGCTTACAAAAATTTCTGTAACTATAGCGGCTGGCGGAATTGTTTTTGAATCGCTAATGGGGATTGAATTCTGGACGGGTGCTCTGATTGTTGTTGTTGTTACAGGGATTTACACAGTACTTGGTGGATTGAGAGCTGTTCTCTACACAGATATGATTCAAATGTTTATTCTGGTGGGCGGAGCAATTGCTGTTACAGTCGTTGGACTAGTGCAACTCGGTGGTGTGGATGAATTGTACAATCGTGCTGGCTCAGAATTTTTTAGCTTGTGGAAGCCAATGAGTGATCCGAATTTTCCGTGGACGGGAATTGTGTTTGGTGCACCTATTCTTGGTGTTTGGTACTGGTGCACAGATCAGTTTATTGTACAAAGGGTTTTATCGGGTAAAGATATTAATCATTCAAGAAGAGGAACAATTTTCGCAAGCTATTTAAAGCTTCTCCCTCTTTTTATTTTTGTAATACCCGGTGTTATTGCTTACGCACTAACACGAACTGGTGATATTACACTTGATTCACCGGATCATGCTCTGCCCACGTTAATTGGCACATTACTGCCTGTTGGTTTAAAGGGAATTGTTGTTGCCGGATTGCTTGCCGCACTGATGAGCTCACTTTCTTCTGTATTTAATTCATGTTCAACTTTAATTACCTGGGACATCTACAAAAAAATAAAACCCGATGCAACTGAAAAAAGATTAGTTCTTGTAGGAAGAATTGCAACGGTAGTTCTAGTTGTGTTTGGATTGATGTGGATTCCGATGATGAAACTAATATCAGGTCAGATATATCAGTACCTGCAAAGTGTGCAGGCATACATTTCGCCACCGATCGCTGCAATATTTTTAATAGGTGTTCTTTCAAAAAGAGTAAACTCTCAGGGAGCAATTGCAGCGCTGCTTACCGGTTTTGTTTTGGGTATTGCAAGATTGATTTTAGAATTGATGAAAGATTCGCTTAATGGAATTTTTTATCAATACGCCGATCTTAATTTCCTTCATTTTGCGTTTCTGCTTTTTCTCGTCTGTACTTTGGTACTGGTTACTGTTAGTTATTTTACTTCAAAACCATCGACACAAAAAATTGATGGACTTACAATACACACAACAAATAAAGGAATCAAAGACGTTGACAGAGCCTGGAGAAAAAGAGATTTAATTTTATCAATTCTTTTAATTGTGCTTGTGGGTGTTGTATGGATTTATTTCAGCGGGTGAAATTTATTTCGCTTATTTAGATATTCTCTTTCTCCAACCCTTTGAATGCCTTAGATGTTTTTTTGAATCAAACTTGCTTTGTTTTATAACTGTATTCAAATCTTTATTTCCCAGGAATGATCCGAAGCTGTTAAAATTTTCTCCCTCAGGGATTACAAGATTGCCATTTGGAAAAATCATCAGGTAAAGCTTATCAAGTGTTTTGTGATCTAGAAAATTAACCTTGATTTTTTTTCTGCCGGAAAGTTTTCTTTTTAATATTCCAAACTCTCTGTTGTTTACTACTAGTTCTTTCCATTTAACTTCATTTTTAGAGCGGGGAAAAGTTTGAAATATATTATAGAACACTCTTGCGGTTGTTTTACTTTTATATTTTTCTGCAATCTCCAGAATGTTGGGAAGGTTTTTTATGTTATGTTTTGTTACAGGAGTGCAGATTTTTACATCAATCTTTGGATATTTTTTCAATAGCTCCATTGCCTTCAAAACAGCTGAAAGATGTCCCTTTTCTTTAGTCTTAGAATTTATCTTTTCTGTTGAACCATCAATTGGCAGTGAAATAAGATCAATGTAAGGCGCATTCCACCTTAGAAATGTTGCAGTTAATTCATCACCAGTCGTAGAAACTGCGACTTCCAATCCAATATTTTTTGCAAATCTAATTAACCTCCCCATATCCTTCCGCTTTAAAGGATCACCACCCGTGAATACAATACGCTTTGCACCAACATCTTTAATTTTGCTTATTATCTTCTGGGAAGTAGATGTTGTCACCGGATTTTCAATATCTTGGGGACCCCAGCAGTATGGGCACTCCTGGCTGCATTCGCATGTAACGTGAAAATCTATAGTTGAAAAGGGATTTCGTTTAGACATTACGCTATTAATTTAATTACTTTTGAAAAGTTAGTTATAATAAGTATTTAAATCAGTTGCCGGATTCATAATGTGTCCTCCATCAAAGAAATTAGACTATAAGGACTTCCGCTGTGAATGAGTTTCGTAATTCAATCATAAAGCAATACCCCACCTCTAATCTTTTCGATTCAATAACCAATGCGCTAATAAAGATGAATAAAAATCTTGATGAGCTGACACCAAAAGATTTAGCACCTGTAGATTTTTTTCATATAAGAGGTCATCAGTCTACAAAAGAGTTAGCGGAAAAATGCAGACTGTCACCCGAAATAAAAATATTAGATATAGGTTGCGGAATCGGCGGAACAGCAAGATTTTTGGCCTCGCAATATGGATGTACTGTAACAGGGATTGATATAATTGATGAGTATTGCAACACAGCTTCCAAATTATCTTCACTTTTAAATCTGAATAATAAAACAGAATTTAAAACATTCAATGGCAGTAAATTTCCTTTTGATGATGAAATGTTTGATGTTGTCTGGACCGAACATGTTCAAATGAACATTAAAGAAAAAAATGAATTTTATTCAGAGATTTACCGTGTTTTGAAAAAAGGAGGCAGGTTTGTTTTCCATGATGTTTTTAAAGGAAGCATTGATGTAGCTTATTATCCCGTGCCTTGGGCTGATGACTATTCAACAAGTTTTCTTATGGAGTCAAATGAGATTAAAAAGATTTTAAAATCATTCAATTATAAAATTTATTACTGGGAAGATAAAACCAAAGTATCAGCGGAAGCATTCCAAAAATCAGTTGAAAAAATTCACCAGAGCGGTTTGCCCCCACTCGGACTTCATTTACTAATGGGAGAAAACTCGATTGAAAAAATTGAAAATATGGCTATAAATCTTGCTGAAAAACGACTCGTGGCAATTCAAAGCATATGCTCTAAATAGCTACCTATTCAACTAACTGATAAATTGTAATTAAGTTTTTACCTCAGATGAATCATTTTTTTGTCCTGCCAAGGCGGGATTTCAGTTCGGCATAGCCGAACTTCAATTTCTATTTTAATAGCAACATTTTCTTGGTCTTCACATAACCTTCAGTTTTAAGTTGATAGAAATATATTCCACTCGGTAATCCAGTAGCATCAATCTCAACGTCATAACTTCCAGCCGGTTTTTCTTCATCCGCAAGAACCGCAACTTCTTTTCCTAAAGCATTATATACTTTTATTGAAACGAAAGAAGACTGAGGAATAGAATATCTAATTGTAGTTGTTGGGTTAAATGGATTGGGATAATTTTGTGCAAGAAGAAATTCCTGTGGTAGATTCTGCTTACCATTTGCGCCTACAACACCCGGTTTAAATCTTCGCCAAACACCATGATCATCTGTGCCGGCAAACATAAATGTATCATTTACAGCAAACGCTTCTACCGATGCTCGTTCTGCAAGTCCTTCGCTGTATGGTGAGTAAGAAGTACCGTTGTTATAAGATACATATATCCACGATGGCTCTAAATCTGTTCCTGCCAGAACCACTCCGTCAGCAACAGGACCAAGAGCAAAAATTGAGGCATCTGTTGGGAAACCACCGCTCTGAAACCAAGTGCTTCCATAATTTGAAGAATAACGAGCACCTCCAAAAAATGATCCTGCAAATGCATAATTATCAATTGCTGCAACATCTACATAATCTACTGTGCTTTGAAGTGCGAGCGACCAGTTAACGCCATTATCAACAGAACGGTAAACTCCAGCTCCCGATGGCACAGCCGCATAAACAAAATTTCCACTTGCCGTTAGACTTTCTATGTTTTGATTAGGACCATTTGCCTGGTGCCAACTAGAGCCGTTATCAGATGAATAGTATATTCCTTCACCTGTTCCTGCGACCAGGTTATTTCCACTTGCAACAAGTCCTTTAATAAATGAAATACCCGTTGGCAGACCATTTCCGCATCGGATCCAGGTTATACCATTGTCAGGTGTCTTATATACGGTAGTGTTGAACTGAAGGAATGCACTAATGTACAGAGTGTCCCCCAATGCACACATATCCCAAACCGCACAATAATTCACAGTATCGTTTGTTCCACCCATCTTTGTCCAGGTATCTCCGTTATCATCAGTTCGAAAAACTCCGTCACGTGTTCCCGCATAAATACTTGATTCGCTTTCCAGTAAACTTAGAATACTGATTCCTGCAGGAAAACCGTTTTGAGATTTATTCCAGGACGCACCAAAATCTGTAGACCTGTACATAGCAACATAATGCGTGCCTGCAATTAAACTCGAAGCATCAGTTAGGGTAAGTGCACGAACATCTTTAGGACCCATTCCTCCGTTAGCCGGAATCCAGCTTAATCCAAAGTTTGTTGATTTGTAAACTCCATCGTATGATGTAGCTGCATACAATATTGAATTGACGTAAGTAAAGGCAGATATATTTACAATACTAAAACCCAGATTCAGATTTATACTTGTGAAATTATTTCCGTTATCTAGAGAACGATAGATTTTTGTTTGACCTCCTGCAAAAATTGTATCACCCATAACATAATATGAAAAGATAATAGCACCATCAAGTGCTGTAATATAAGACCATGTTTCGCCGTGATCTGTGCTCTCCAGGGTATAATTTGAGGTAGAAGCAATTATTTTATTACCACTTTTACACATTGCACCAACACCAAAAAGACCAGAGAGCTTTTCAGTCCAGGTTACACCATTATCCGAAGAGCGTTGGCCCCCATTGCTTATTGTACCTGCAAATATATATTCATCATCTATAACCATTGACGTGACGGCAAAATTTGTCCCATTGGCAGGAGCTAACCAGGTTTGTCCTCCATCGGTGGAGCGAAAAACACCACCACCAAAAGTCCCTGCAAAAATATATCCCGGCTTGTAGACAATTGATGTTACTTCTAATGTTTCAATACCTGTATTACGCGCCATCCAGCTAACTCCATCATCGGTTGAAATGTAAACACCATTTACTTCTGTGCCTGTGTAAATAGTTCCATCAATGTTTGTGAGAAAACTGACTGCAACTCCCTCTGGTCCGTTGGTGCGTGTCCACTGTGGAAGAATTGAGAGTGGTATTAGTAGTAATAATAAAATTTGGAATGTAATCCGTTGATTCTTCATAATATTCTCCCTCTGAAATATTTGATTGAATTACTTCATCAATAATGGCCATTTTATGATTGCAAATCATCACGAAAATGTAACAAACAAATAAATTTTTTTGTATTCACATTAAAGATTGAATTAACAAATATGTTCTTAACTAAATTCAACTTCCTTTTTTATTTCAGAGCTGCTTTTGAAAAGAGGAATCTTAAATGAAAATACAGTCCCTTTGCCTTCCGCACTTTCAACTTTTATTTCCATTTCGTGTACTTCTAAAATTCTTTTTACGATTGCCAAGCCCAGACCAAGTCCTTCATTTTCTTTTTGTGCAGATCTCTGATTTCGCTGGTAACGATCAAATATGTTCGGTAATTCATTCGTGCTAATTCCACGTCCGGTATCTTGAATTTCAACGAGAATTTTATCTGCCTGTGGACAGAGCTTTATTAAAACCTTTCCATTTTCAGATGTAAACTTTATTGCATTGTCCAATAAATTCTGAATAACTTTTTCCATCATTCCTATATCGGCGTAAACCATCGGAAGATTAAATGGAAAATCAACCGAGAGCTCAATATTCTTTTGTTCGGCAATAACAATATTTTTCTGCTGAATATCCTGAACAAGTTCTGCAAGTGAAAACGCTTCAGGAGATGGTTTTGTTTCCCTTGCTTCTAATTTTGAAAGTTCAAATAGTTCCGAGACAAGATTTTTTAATCGTTCAGTGCTATTGAATATTGTCTGAGTATATTTTTTTCTTTCATCTTCTGAAAGCGAATCTGCTTTTATAAGTATTGTTTCTATATAGCCCTGAATAGTGGCTAATGGTGTTCTTAAATCGTGAGAAACGTTGGCTACAAGTTCTCTTCGCAAATTGTCCATGGTTTTTATTTCTTCAATATTTTTAACAATCGTGTCTGCCATGTCGTTAAATGAATCTGCAAACTCACCCAGTTCGCCCCCGCTTTTAAATCTTATTCGAGCATCTAAATCCCCGTCTTTAAATCTGCGAATTACGTTAACAATTTTTCGAAGATTTCTTGTTAAAACACCGATCACAATCAGGCTAAATATTGCTGCCGCTATGAGTGTTATTGTCATAGAACGAACACCGAGTCGAAGCATATAACTACCTAACACAAACTCAGTTGCGTTTTCGTACTCTTCTCCACCCAGTATCACATAAATATAACCTCTATGTATAGATTCTTCGTATACTTTAGCGACTGAAAATCCTTTCATCATACTCCCACTCTTGGGATCTACTCCCATTACAAATGTAGAAGCGCCAACTTCTAAAAATTCATTAATTGGTTCGAGGGGAACATATTCAAGTATAATTTCTTTATTGGGTGCAAAGTAGGTCAGGATTTTTCCTTCAGTATCAAGAAGGTAAACCTCTATGCTCGGATTAATGACCATTATATCGTGAAAGACTTCCTTTAAAGCCTCATCATTTGCCTCGCCATTTACAAAACACTGGTTTTCATCTGCAATATGTGCAGCAACCTCTTCATTCAATCTCTGACTTGCTTCCTGATAATACATTTCTGCTGTGTATACAGCTATATCTAAATATATAACTGAAACAATAATTAGTGCGATCAGAAAGATTGCTGCAATCTTCCAGTAGAGACTTGAAAAGAAACCGTATTTTTTTCTTTTAGATTTTTCCATTTGTTAATCAGTTATCTCTTCATTAAATCTGTAACCAACTCCCCAGGACGTAAGTATGTATTTGGGATTTGAAATATCCGGTTCAATTTTACTGCGCAGCCTGTTGATGTGTGAATTTACGGTGTGTTCGTAACCGTTATACTGATATCCCCAAAGTATATTTAGTAATTGTTCGCGTGTATATGTTTTGCCGGGGTGAGATGCTAAAAGATGAAGAAGGTCGAATTCTTTTGGAGTTAATTCAACTCGCTCGCCTTTTACCGATACCTTTTTCTTTGATGCTTCGATTGATAGATCGCTTACTGAAATATCTGCATCGCTTCCAATTTCTTTTTGTATTGCTTCAACTCGCCTTAAAATTGCTTTTACGCGTGCAATAAATTCTCGTATGCTAAAAGGTTTGGTTAAATAGTCATCTGCGCCAACTTCTAAACCAATTACCTTATCCATTTCTTCTGATTTTGAGGTTAACATAAGTATGGGTGTGTAGATATCTTTTCTTCTTACCTCTTTACAAATTTCCAATCCGTTAACATTTGGAAGCATTAAATCCAATACAATTAAATCGAAAGGATCTGATGTCGCAGTTTTTAAGCCATCACCGCCATCAAGTATAGTGGTTACATTGCAGTTGAGATCTTTTAAATGAATTTCCAAAAGATCTGCAATTGATTTATCGTCTTCTATTACAAGTACTTTTTTCATCACAAGTTAAATTATTTAAAAACTAATATAATTGCCAGTTATAACAAAACTATCACGACTAAATAATTTAATGTAAAAAAAATAGAGCTGCCATTTAAATAGCAGCTCTTTGGAGAGCGGGTTATCGTGTTACCGTTCCAGTAGGGAAGGAAGAAAGATTTGCACTCATATTATAATTAAGATGGTCAGTTGCATTCATAGGTATATCCCCAACAAGTGGTTTTAGGGTGAAAGGATTTGGGCTGTTATCAGGATCAGGTTCAATTGAAATTACTGCCACACCACCTGCGATATCAGTAGGGAAAGTTAAACCAGCCGGCGCATTAACTAAAAAATCTTCTCCCGGAAATGGAGGTCCCGGCATTGTACTGCTGTAAGGATCAGCATCATCAACAACAGTAGTGCTGGTAAATGTTCCTGTTGTTACTGGCATGCCATTTATTACAGTCCAGCCCTCATACTTCCAGCCTGATGGTAAAGTTGGTAAAAATAATCCCTGTGCAGGATTTCCCGAGCCTAAATCCAAAAACCAGATGCCACTGTTCTCATTTGTCATAGCCCCGTCCGTTGGTGTTGCAAGAATGTAAGTCCCAGTTGAAGAAGTAAAGTCATTTCCTAAAGCAGCCGCATGATCGACAGTTACAGTGGATGTGTTGCCACTAAAATCTCCCGCAAGAATATGAACATCGCTTGGATTTGGATCAGTATCGGGATTTGGCTCTATTGTTAAAACAAATGCAGTAGCGTTTGCCAGGTTTGTAGCATCTATTTCAAAATCTGTCTGGCTCAAAGTACCGTTTGAATTTACAGTAAACACGCCTGTTGAAATTGGTGTATCTTCTGCTATACCATCCGTATTAGTTGGAACGGGTACTATTAGCCACCCCTCATATCTTGCACTTGAACCAAGATCTTCAAGACCCGATATATTTAACTTTAATGTACCGCTAGTAGGCGGATTTTGAGTTGGTGCTTCCTCCTCCGAACAACCGAAGAAAATTAAGATTGAAACGGAAAGGATTAATAATGCGACTCGCATAGCTTCTCCTTTTTTGTGAATAAATATTTTTCAGGAGTTAAGCTAAAATTCAAATGTCACGGAAGAATCACAGAAATGAAAACTCTTTATTTCATTACTAAATATTTTCTATAAAAAACCCCTGCCTATCTTAATAAGCGGGGGTTTGAGAAATTAATTATGTTATTTGAATTATTTCAGTATAACCTGTCCTCCGAAGCTTCATCCGTTTTCGGTCTTTAGCGCAGGAGGATCATCTTCTTAGTATCAATAAAATTACCAGCTTGTATTGTGTAGAAATAAATTCCACTTGTTAAGTTTGTTGCATCCCAGTCGTATTTGTAATTGCCTGCATTTAATTCTTTTGCAACTAGTGTTTCAATTTCTTGCCCCAAAGAATTAAAAACCTTTAGTGAAACAAAAGATGCTTCAGGGATTGAAAAATTTATTGTTGTAGCAGGATTAAATGGATTAGGATAATTCTGGTTAAGGACAAAATCATCTAATGGATTATCTAAGTAACTAACACTATTTACCTGAGTTGCTGTTATTGTCCCAACCATTCCCAGGGTAATGTGTGGTGTGCAATGATAGTTATGAACTCCTGGTGCTGTAATTACAAATCGGAATGTCGGATTGAATTGGTCAATTACGGCATCCCACACATTCTGTCCCGTAGTGCTGTCCGATGTAGTTGTGTGGTTACCTTCAATCCATTGCCATTCAATTGTGTCCCCTACAGCGACATTAACATTCATTGGTATAAAATCGAAATCTGTTACTTCAACAATGTGAAGTGCTTGAGCCAAAGAGATTGATGATGCAAATGCAAATAAGATAACCATCATAATACTAGTAATGTGTTTCATTATTCCTCCGGAAAATTGTTTTAATTATTTAATTCAAGAATGCCATTTATAATTTCTTATTCAATTAAAGAAGAAGTTAAATGGTCTTTAATGAAAAATATCGTCATTTAATCAATATCATCTTTTTAGTCTCAATAAAGCCCCGTCCTGAGCCTGACGAAGGATCACCAGCTTGGATTGTGTAGAAATAAATTCCACTTGTAAAATTCGCTGCATCCCAATCATATTTGTAATTGCCTGCGCTCAATTCTTTTGCAACCAGCGTTTCAATCTCCTGTCCTAAAGAATTAAAAACTTTTAGCGAAATAAATGATGCTTCTGGAATAGAAAAACTAATGGTTGTGCTTGGATTAAAGGGGTTTGGAAAATTCTGTTTTAGTTGATAGCTAATGGGCGTTAAATCATTTTCTTTTTCTACGGAAACAACGGTTTCTCGTTTAAAAATTTTCGCCCCACCATTTATACTCTCAAACAATCCAACGAATTGATTAATTTGAGCAGATTTTCTTGTTTCTATCACATTCCCTGCTAAAGCAGACACACTAGGATTGTTAGGTAAGCCCTCGTTTCGTATTACCCATGTTACACCATTGTCTGTGGATTCGTAATACCCACTTCCAAAACTACCTTTTGGAAATTTACTCACGCCAAGCAGTTTTTCGTTCAGGCCCATCAACACACTTATAAACATACCCGATAATTCACCTCCACCTAAAAGAGCACCCAAAGTAGCAAATAAGTATTTTGATTCTCTAACTGCCTCGTATAAGTTTCCATCATCAGAGCCACCAAGCAACCTCGTGCTATTTCCTTCATTTTCAGTCACCAATGGATAATCAAATATTAATTTTACAATTGTATCACCTGCTGCTATCCCTGTTGCCTGTTCCCACAAATCTCCGTTATTAGTTGAGGTGAACATTCCGTTGGTTGTTGCTGCAACCACATAACCGCCGGAATCAACTTCAATATCTCTTACCCAGGAATTTGCCGGTATTCCATTTGTAGCAGGTGCCCAGCTAACACCATTATCGGTTGAGCGAAGGGGTCCGTTTCTAGTTCCTGCAAATATTGTGTTCGGATTTGTTGTAGTATTCAAAGCGATTGAGAATATATTATCTCCAGTTGGTACTGTAACTAATGGATTTCCCCAATTATCTCCGTTATCCGTCGAGCGGTACAATCCTTCGGGAGAGGGGAATGGCCAGATACTCGCATATAAATTTCCATCTTGTCCATCAATAATAGTCCTTGCAACAAACACATCATTAAGGTTTTCCCAGGTTGTGCCTTCATCAGTAGATCTTCTAACTCCACCCATATCTCCGTTTGGCCAGTTGAATGAACCAGTTGTTACAAAAATGTGTTGGTTGGATTGTCTTACAACCATTTCAGTAACACCCGCTCCTTCGGGTGTACCTGCAGTTTGCTGCCAGGTTTGTGGGTAGATACATAATGTAAAAATCAATATCAGAAGAGACAATTGAATAACTAATTTCATCTAAGCCTCCTCAAGCTTTTTAATTTAATTAATTGTTATTTAGTCTTTTCTATTTGACGATAAACCAAGTGTGAAAAGAGAAGGTTGATAATAAGTAATTATTGCTAATAGTGCAACAATGTTTGCTCACATAAAGAGTTGTGAAGAGAGATAATTAATCAAAAAATCCCTGCCTAAATTCATCTTGGGTTGGAAGAAATGGTTGATTAACAAATAGAATTAAATTTATGAGTTTTGGTATTTATTGTTGATTGAATTGTATTGTTGTATACACTCCAACACTCAGAGGTGCTTATTAAATTTTGTCAAAGTCCTTTTGAATTGATATTCAGTGTTCAAACATTGATTTTTTTCGCCATTCAATCTAATTTTCTTATTGATTAGAATTTTTGTTTCTTTTTCAAATATGGTGTTTGTTAAAAAATGTTTTTTATAATTAAAAAATTGATTTAATAATGTTCAATCTTAAAACAATTCATTTTCAATTGTTATTCATCTTATCTCTTCTAATTGTTTTAATACTTTTGGGATTCAATTATGACGGAGTAGATGAGTTACAAGTTAAAGGTAAAAGAAATTACCTGGTTGATTCGACTTTCAAGACTAAGGAGCAACTGGGTAAGTTGCTGTTTTTTGAGAAGAGTCTTTCAACACCAACAGGACAAGCCTGTGCTGATTGCCATGCACCGGAAGTAGCATTTGCTGATCCGGGAATTGAGTTGCCTGTTTCGAAGGGAGCTCATCCTAACAGATATGGAAACCGAAATGACATGACAGTTTCCTACTCATCTTTTGTACCTCCGTTACACTTCGACAAAAATGATAGTAATTGGGTTGGGGGATTATTTTGGGATGGTCGGGCTAATTCGCTAGCTGAACAAAGTAAAGGACCACCGCTAAATCCACTGGAGATGGCAAATCCAGATACGATTACTATAATGAAGAAACTACAATCGCTTAGTTACGCAGATCTTTTCATTGAAGTTTACGGATCTGACGCATTAACCGATCCAACCGATGCATTCAACAATATGGCTGATGCTATTGAAGCTTATGAGAATACATCCGAAGTGAATCCATTCAGCTCAAAATATGACTATTGGTTACTAGGTAAAACTGAACTAAGCGAACAGGAGATACGTGGTTTAAAACTTTACGAGGCAGAAGATAAAGGTAACTGTGCTGCATGTCATCCAAATAGTATTTCAGAAGATGGGTCTCTCCCACTATTCACAGATTTTACATATGATAACGTAGGCGTACCAAAAAATCCTGAAAATCCTTTTTACTCTCTTCCTCCAGATTTAAATCCCGATGGTTTTGCATTCGTTGACTTAGGTTTGGGTAAGACTCTTAATGATCCAAAACAGAATGGTAAGTTTCGTGTGCCAACTCTGAGAAACGTGGAGGTGACACCTCCATATATGCACAATGGTGTTTTTAAAACATTGTTCAATGTGCTGGCTTTTTACAACACGCGTGATGTGGCAAACTGGCCAGAACCAGAAGTTTCTCAGAATGTAAATATGGACGAACTGGGAGATCTCAAGCTAACCAATTCAGAACTTGAGGATCTTGTTGCATTCCTTAGGACTTTAACAGATGGTTGGGAAGATCCAAATTATTAGTTTATTTAAAAGGAATAGACCACATCTAGATTAATTTTCAGAGTTGAAAACCAATACCGGTGTCTGATTAAACAATAAAAAATCCCCGCTTAAGTTTTTAAGCGGGGGATTTGAATACTTCTTGTGTAATCAATTTTAAGAACCTGGTTTTATATTCTGATTAACACGGAATAAGTTATTCGGATCGTACTTGTTTTTTATTTTAACCAGCCGATCATAATTATCTTTGTAAGATGCTTTCACTCTATCCTGTCCTTCATCCATCATAAAATTAATATACGCACCGCCTGCAGAATATGGATGTATGGCATTGTAGTAATCTTTTGTCCACTTAGTGATCTTTTCCTTATTCACAGGGTCCGGATCGACACCAACAATTACCTGAGCCCAGTTTGCATCCCTGTACGCCCAGGGTGTATCATTCTTCCCAACTTTATGTGAATTTCCATTAATAGGATATAGATGCATAGTTGAGTGAGGCGTTGGTAATTCTTTGCCGAACTTTACGTGCTGTGCAACCGCTTCATCCGGAATTTCTTTTATGAAATCCGCTCTCCAATACCATTGCAATCCGGTGGGATAAAACACGTCAAACATACTATTTAATGTTGGATGAGGTATTGGTCCAACATGATCAAAATCAGGTTTAAGGTCGCGAGCCGACTTCAATACTTCATCTGCTTTTTCATGTGGTCCTAAATAGTTCCAGATAACCCCACACATTTTTTTACCATGCAATGCTTCAGGAAATGGTGGACCGGGAACAGTTAATGTTGCAAAAAAGCCATAAATATCTTCATGAGCATTTACCATA
>CBDUAV010000007.1:0-52854 GCA_965365225.1 uncultured Ignavibacteria bacterium
TTAATAGCGTTTTTGTTTATAGCATTTGTTTCAGTTGTTGTAATTGCCAACATTGATGATATAACATTAATTGGCGGCACAGAGTTAAACGGTAACGGATGTGTTTGTCATACAATAGAAAGAGATACTTCAGTCCACGTATGGGTGGAAGGACCGGATACTTTACTTGTTGGACAAACAGGTTATTACAGAATGTATATGACCGGTGGTCCTGCTGAAGCCGGCGGATACAATGTTGCTGGCAGATTTGGTGAAATGCAATTAGTTGACAGCTTTTCTACCAAGCATCCTCTTTCACCAAACGAATTAACACAGGCATTTTCACTTCCTTTCCCAACTTCACAGGATACAATATACTGGGCATTCGGTTACACTGCATCCGATACATCTGCTGCCTGGGATACAATCTATTCCTGCGGTTTAAGTCTTGTTTGGGATTCCATTCCCGATCCATTTGATAGATGGAATTTCGGACCTAAATTTGCCGTAAAAATTGAAACCTTAACAGATGTAAATGAAAATCTAATGGCAGAAAATTTTCTGCTTTATCAGAATTATCCAAATCCTTTTAATCCAACCACAAAAATTAAATTTACCATTCCGACCATGCCTGTCCGGCAGGCAGGCTCACACTTAAATCCCTCTCCTTACCAAGGAGAGAGAAATAGGGAGAGGTTTATTACATTAAAAGTTTATGACGCTATTGGAAATGAAGTTTCGACTTTACTCAATAAAGAACTTGCGGCGGGAAAATATGAAATTGAGTTCGATGGGAACCGATTACCAAGTGGGATCTATTTTTATAAGCTTAATGTTGGGATATATTCCGAAACAAAAAAGATGCTTCTCCTACGTTAGAAACTTTGGAGAACAGGTGCTATTAAAATAGTTGGTAATTGGATTCAGATTCCGGTTTATCGCTTTGCTCAGATCGGTATGACGATAAATCAAAACGAAGTAGTAAAATTGAAGTTAAGGCTAGTGGGGAGAGTAGGTTTGTTTACAAATCCAACAGAAAAATTCCAACTTAAATCTTCTTTCAGCCTGTTATTGTAAGATGTTACCAATCGTGCAGCATTAATTGCACTTGCAACCCTGTTTAAAATTAATCCGCCAACAATAAATCTAATATCGTTTTTTGTTTGCTCGCTCGAAGTCCACATATCTCTGTAGGATTCTCTTTCGGTTTCAGTACTCCACTTCCAAAAATAATTATCGGGATCGTACATTTCTTCGAAGTTTCTTTCCAGGGCTTTTTCGTTGTTATAAGATTCTATATCACTGTATGCGCTGATAGTTGCATAATAATTTTCATCTTTATTTTCATTTGATATCCCTGCACGGCTTTCTGCGTAGGACTTGTAGTCGTTTTCTTTCCAGTTTGAATAAACGTTCATCCCAATAAAAGTTCCCCAAAGTACGCCATCAGCTATTGTAAAATATTTGCCAATATCATATGCATCAGCATAAAGCTCTCCCATTCCCGGCAAGAGGAGTGAATAAATAACTCCCAATCCAACACTTTTTTTAGAATCATCTAAATTGAAATTTAATTGAGTTTCATCCTCAGATACTGGAACTGAACTAATTTCGTGTTTTAAATTTTGAATAGAAACTGTTTGAATTTGCTGTGCAAATGCCAGGGAGGAAATAAATATTAGTAAAAGTGAAAAAGTCTGCTTAATCATTGTTGTAAGTTTAACCCCTAAAATTATTTAAGTCAATTGCATTTTTTCGGACAAGATTTCTCCCAAACATTCATCTCCATTAATATCTGTTATCTTAATTTTGATCAATTTATTTGTTAAATGTGCATCAAAATTAGCTTTAATTTTAATATAATTTGAAGTAAATCCTTGCATAGTGCCATTCAGGTTACTATGCTCAAAAAGCACTTGCTGTGGAGTTCCAATCATTTCAGAATAAAAAAGTTTCTTCTTTTTTTCACTGAGAATTCTAAGAATATTATTTCTTCTTTTTCGTTCAGTTATGTCCACAGGTGATGGTAAATCGATTGCTATTGTATCAGGTCTCTCAGAATATGTAAACACGTGCAAATAAGAAATTGGCAGATCTCTTAAAAAATTATGCGTTTGGATAAAATCTTCTTCTGATTCTCCAGGGAAACCAACAATTACGTCAACGCCAATGGATAAAGCGGGGATGAATTCTTTTGCTTTAAGGATTAGGTTTTTGTAATCATCAGCAGTGTATCTTCTTTGCATTGCTTTAAGAATTTTCGAGCTTCCGCTTTGAAGCGGGATATGCAAATGATTGCATAATTTTTCCGAACCAGCGATAAGTTTTAATAAATTATCAGTGATCAAATTTGGTTCAACTGAGCTAATTCTAATTCTAAACTCACCATCAATGTTTATTAATTGAGAAATAAGTTGAGACAGGCTGCCATTAAAATTTTTACCGTAATCGCCAACATTAACACCAGTTAAAATAATTTCTTTATAACCCTCATTAATCAGATTTTTGAATTGTTCAATTGTTTTATCCATTTCTAAACTTCTACTGCTGCCTCGTGCAAGTGGAATGGTGCAGAATGCACAACCGAAATCGCAGCCATCCTGTATTTTTAAAAAGGCTCTCGTCCTGCTATCTGCATCTGTTGAATGTGCAACTCCAAAATCGTTTGCTTCTTCAATTGGATTTACAAAAACACAAGCAAGAGCTTTCTTTTGAAAGTCTTCCAGGATAGTAAAAAGCTTAAACTTTTCACTGCTTCCAAGGACAGCATCAACACCATCAATTTTTGCTATATCATTTGGGCGAAGCTGAGCATAGCAGCCTGTTACAATTATGTACGCTTCCGGATTCTGCCGTAACGCCCTGCGGATTATTTGTCTGCATTCCCTTTCTGCACTTTCAGTAACAGAGCAGGTGTTTAAAACGTAAACATCGGCTTTATCCTTAAAATCAACTATGCTAAAATTTCGGTTAATAAACTGGCTTCCAATAGTCGAAGTTTCGGAATAGTTGAGTTTACATCCTAATGTTTGAAAAGCTACTTTATTTTTCATCATATAAAAAAAGCGGGAATTGTACCCGCTTTTAATTTAATTAATCCTTAGAATAAAATAAATTATTCTTCTTTTGGTTTCTGCTCACCACTGCTTTCCTGAACTTCAAAAATTGGAAATTCAGAGCTGTCTATTACTGTGGTTTCTGCAGATTTTATACTTTCAATTGAAACTCTTTCGAGCTTGTGCTTATTAAGGTAATCCTGAATTTCTTCTTCGGATTTTTCTTTTAAAGCAGCTATTGTACTCAGAACGATTTTTTTGTTATTTTTATCGAATTCGATCACCTTCAGCGGCAAAGCTGCATCTACCGGAAAATGATTTGCAAGATTTTTCAGTTTTGAAGTAGATAATTGATTCGCAGGTACAAAACCATCAACATTATCAGGCAATTCAGCAATCAATCCTTTTTCAATTATTCTAACAACTTTTCCTTCAGTATTTGTTCCAACCGAATATTTCTGTTCAAAGCTGTCCCAAGGATTATCAATTATTTGTTTGTGCCCAAGTGAAATTTTTCTTTGGTCAACATCCACACCTAACA
Source organism: uncultured Ignavibacteria bacterium (assembly GCA_965365225.1). Taxonomy (GTDB): domain Bacteria; phylum Bacteroidota; class Ignavibacteria; order Ignavibacteriales; family Ignavibacteriaceae; genus IGN2. Next base: position 3,577 of record CBDUAV010000007.1, read on the forward strand.
CCGTAACTTCTAGCGTTTCACCTTTTTTAACAACTTCACCGGGATGTCTTATTTTCTTAGTCCAGGATAGATCAGATATATGAACCAATCCATCCACTCCTGGCTCAAGTTCAACAAAAACTCCAAAGTTGGTTAAGTTACGTGCAACACCACTATGTTTGGAACCAACGGGATATTTTACCATCAACGATTGCCATGGATCGGGCTCAAGTTGCTTTATACCAAGCGATATTTTCTTTTCATCTTTATCAAGACTTAAGATGACAGCCTCTAAAACCTGTCCCATCGCAACTACCTGCGAAGGATGTTTAATATGTTGTGTCCAGCTCATTTCAGAATTATGAATTAAACCTTCGATACCTTTTTCAATTTCGATAAATGCACCGTAATCTGTAAGTGAAACAACTCTGCCGGAAACTTTATCACCGATGTTATATTTTTCGTCAATTTTTTCCCATGGATGGGGTAGAAGCTTTTTCAAACTGAGAGAAATTCTCTTCTTTGCTTCATCAAAATCGGTAACCACAACTTTTAAAACTTCATCGAGCTTTACAACTTCATTAGGATGATTTATTCTTCCCCAGCTTAAATCTGTAATATGTATCAATCCATCAACACCACCCAGGTCAACAAACACACCAAAATCTGTAATTGCTTTAACGATTCCTTCAAGAATTTGTCCTCTCTCAAGGCTTTCGAGAATAGCAGTTCGCTGATCAGCAATTTCTTCTTCTACAAGTACTTTATGCGATACTACAACGTTTTCTGTGGGGATGTTTACTTTAACAACTTTAAATTCCATCATCTGTCCAACGAGCGCATCAAAATCTCTGATAGGTCTGATATCTATCTGAGAGCCTGGTAGAAATGCTTCCATGCCAAGTAGATCTACAACCATTCCACCTTTTATTCTTTTGATTATTTTTCCATCAATTATTTCACCGGTTTCGTACGAGTTAAGAACTCTATCCCATATTTTTAAGAAATCAGCACGAGATTTACTTAAAACTAAATTTCCATCCTGGTCTTCAACACTTTCCAGAACAACTTCAACTTCCTCGCCAATCTGGCTGCTTTCGTGTTCCTGGAATTCTGATTTTGGTATCGAACCTTCTGATTTAAATCCAACATCAACGATAACATTATCACCCTGAATTCTAACAATTTTACCCTTTACAAGTTCGCCTTCTTTTACATCTCTGAATGATTCTGTGTAAAGAGTAGCAAGTGATTCAAATTCTTCCTGTGAATATTCATCAATATTGAATTTATTTTTTGCCTTCTCATACTGTTCCAAAACAGACGAAGTCTTTTCTTTCACATCTACGGACATTTATCCTCCTGAATTAAAAAAATATCTTACCTCCGCCAGTCGCAATCGGAATAAGATATTACGCTATTTAGTTAAACAATATTTATTAATGCGACTTAATAAACTTTAAGTTTAATCCCTTTTTCTCTTGCAGCATTTTTTGCAGCATCGAGAATAAGATTAACCTGGTCTTCTATTTTAATGTTAGTGGTATCAATTACAATTGCATCATCAGCTTTAGTTAAAGGGCTTTCGTCTCTACTCGAATCAATTTTATCTCTTGTTGATAAATTATTTTTTATATCATGTACCGAAACATTAGAGCCGTTACCAACAATTTCCTTTGTTCTCCTGTTTGCTCTTTCATCTAAACTAGCCGTTAAAAAAATCTTTACATCGGCATTTGGAAAAACAACAGTTGTTATATCTCTTCCTTCCATAACAACACCGCTGCTTTTTTCTGCAATTGCTCTTTGTTTTTCAACAAGCAGCTTTCGTAATGCTCCAATCTTGCTTACATCGCTCACATGCTTGTTGACATCAGTTTTTCTAATTCGGCTTGAAACATCTTTACCATTAAGCTTTACAGATAACTGAAAATTTTTGTAATCCATTTCTAAATTACACTGCCGTGCCAGTTCAATTATTTGTTCATCATTACCAAGAATTTGATTTTCAATAGCCAGGTAAGTTATTGCACGATACATTGCACCAGTATCGATATACAGATAACCAAGTTTCTGAGCTAAGAGTTTTGCTGATGAGCTCTTTCCTGAACCAGCAGGACCATCAATAGCGATGATAAGTCCTTCAGACATAAGAAACAAAAATATTCATAATTGATGTTAAATCAAAAAATTTGTAATAGAAATATTTGATTTTGAACTGAAAAAGCAATTATTGAATTTTTTCACCGCCTAATTCGTTAATAATCACTTCTTCAAAAGGGTCTGTAGTGGTTTGTAATTTGTCAGAAGGGATTGATCCAGAAGATTGAACTTTATTTTTTGCTTTACTCCAATTGAATTTTAACCTTTTCCCGAAGAATTCTTCCGATTTCTTCTCGATATAATTCTCATGTATTTCAAATAATTTTTTATCCTGCTCATTGGTTGCAGAAAATAAAAGTTTATTTCCCGCTAGAGATATTAAATTAAATCCTTGAAGTGCCGGTGCAAGAGTCAGTCCTTTTTCCAGGCTTATAAAATCGACAAAACTTTTCCATTTTTTTACAATGTTATCAAAATTAATTTCTTCAATTGGAGTATTTATAGGTTGATTTAATTTATCCTTTGCTTTTAGAGTAGTGGATGATTTCTGTAGCGAATTTTGAAGAGCAGGTTTAGCTACGAGTTGTTCTTTTTTTTTATTAGAAGGACTATTGCTTGTATAACTTTCTTTTTGCTCACCAAACAACTCTGTACTTTCAGATATGTGAAGGCTTGAAATTACATCTGTAATTGTGCTGGTTTTTTCAAGAGCAATAAGATGACTGAGAATTATCTCAGTTTTTATTTTTTGATTTTGAGAGAATCTAATTTCCTGATGAGATTTATTCAAGAAGTTTAAAAGCCGCAGCAAATCGCTTTCAGAATATTTATCGGTGTATTCAAGATATTTTTTCTTAAAATTATCTGCTGATTCAATTGCATCGGAAGAGTTTGTAATTAAGACCGAAAGTATATTTCTGAAATGTTCAATTAGCCCATTGAGAAAATCTGTAAAATCCCAGCCGTTTTCATAAATGATATTTGTCACCTCAAATACAGCTTTGTAATTTTTATCTAAAACTGCATCGGAAATTTTGAAGAACACTTCCTCGTTTATTAAATTAAGCATCTTTGAAACAATAATAGGATCAATTTTACCTTGGCAAAATGAAACCACTTGATCGAAATAGCTTTGTGCATCTCTTAATGCGCCGTCTGCTTTTTTAGCAATAGTAGTAAGAGTTAGATCATCAATATCTATCTTTTCTTCTTTCGCAATCATCTTAAGTGTTTCTTTAATCTTATCGAGTTGTATCCTCCTAAAATCAAATCTCTGGCAGCGTGAAATAATTGTTAAAGGAACTTTGTGTGCATCGGTTGTTGCAAAAATGAAAATGGTGTGTTCTGGTGGTTCTTCAAGTGTTTTTAAAAACGCGTTAAACGATTCGCGCGTTAACATGTGCACTTCATCAATAATATAAACTTTGTATTTACTTTTGGATGGTGCGTACTTAACCGAATCACGCAGAGTTCTTACCTCATCAATTCCTCTGTTCGAGGCACCATCAATTTCAATAATATCCATGAGCTGCGAGTTTTGGATTGCAAGACAGGTTGAACACTTGTTGCATGGCTCAGCATTTTTGGGGTTTTCACAATTTAAAGCTTTTGCTAAAATTCTTGCAGTTGTAGTTTTGCCAACACCTCTTGGCCCGGTAAAAAGATATGCGTGCGGTATTCGTTTTTCTTTTATCGCATTTTTAAGTGTGCTGGTAATATGTTCCTGTCCAACAACATCGTCGAAACGTTGTGGACGCCATTTACGTGCTGTAACTACAAAACTCATTTATAAATTGATTCTTCAATAAAATAAAAATTAAATTAAAATTTCTGTGCTAAGGAAGTTACAAATTTCTTCGAGAAAAATTTTATCGGTATCATTAAAAGCATTGTATTGATAGCTGTCAACATCAAGTACACCATACAATTTTTTATTTTTTATTATTGGAACAACAATCTCCGATTTTGAACCGCTATCGCAGGCAATATGTCCGGGGAATTTATCTACATCGTGAACAATTATAGTTTTTTGTTCTTTTGCAGATGTTCCGCAAACACCTTCACCGATTTCAATTTGGGTGCAGGCAACTTTCCCCTGGAATGGACCCAAGTATAATTTACTTCCATCAAATAAATAAAATCCCACCCAGCTAATTTTTTCAAACGTATCATTTAATGCTGCTGTTAGGTTAGATAAATTAGAAAGAACATTATCCTCTTCACTTAGTAAATATTTTAACTGTTTAACTAGTAGTTTATATCTTTCTTCAACTGAAAGCGATTTATCTACAATTAATTCTTCAGCCACTAAGCTTTACGATTTTTCTTTGTTTTTGATTTGCTCGATTTTTTTGTTTTCACTCCTTCAAAGACATATGGAATTGCTTCTCCTACTTTTTCGATTGTAACTATTTTCAATCCCTTTTTTACTTTATCAGGAATTTCTTTTAAATCAACTTCATTTTCTGCAGGAATTAAAACAGTTGCAATATTATATCTTTGTGCAGCCAACAGTTTTTCCGTTAAACCCCCGATTCCAAGTATCATTCCTGTAAGTGTAATTTCTCCGGTCATCGCAACATTATTTGATGCAGGTTTATTGCTTATTGCTGATAGCATTGCCATAGTCATGGTTACTCCAGCAGAAGGTCCGTCTTTTGGAATTGAACCTTCCGGAAGGTGAATGTGAATATCTTTTCCTTTAAAGAAATCAGGACTAATTCCTAATTTTTTTGCAGATGATCTGAGATAACTCAATCCGGCTTGTGCAGATTCTTTCATCACATTACCAAGCTGTCCGGTAAGATTTAATTTTCCGGAACCATTCATTAACGAAACATCAACAGTTAGAAGTTCTCCCCCCGTACTTGTCCAAGCCAATCCGGTAACGCTTCCGACTTTATTTACTTTACTGTGCCTTTGATGGCGGAATCGGGGGGTCTTTAAATAATCTTCAATTTTGCCTTTATCAATTATATATTTTCGTTTTATTTTTTTTCTTCCGTTAGATGATTCTGTAACTACTATCTCTTTTGCAACTTTTCTAAGAATGGAAGCGATTTCTCTTTCAAGATTTCTAACACCAGCTTCTCTTGTATACTCGCCAATTATTTTTTTAAGTGAATCTTCATTAAACTGAACTTTTTTACTGTCTAATCCATGTGCACTTAATTGTTTTGGTATTAAATGTTTTTTTGCAATTTCAAGTTTATCGTACTCGAGGTATCCGGGTAGTTCAATAATTTCCATTCTATCCTGAAGAGGAAGCGGAATGTTGTATCGTATGTTCGCTGTTGTAATAAACATAACCTGCTGTAAGTTGTAATCAACCTCCAAATAGTGATCATTAAAGGTATTATTCTGTTCAGGATCCAAAACTTCCAGCATTGCAGATGAAGGATCACCTCGAAAATCCATGCTCATTTTGTCAATTTCATCCAGCAGCATTACAGGATTTATTGTTCCTGCTCTTTTCATAGACTGAACAACTTTTCCAGGCATAGAACCTATATAAGTTCTTCTGTGTCCTCTAATTTCTGCTTCATCTCTGACACCGCCAAGACTGATACGCACAAATTTTCTGCCCAATGCTCGTGCAATTGATTTCCCGAGTGATGTTTTTCCGACTCCGGGAGGACCAACAAAGCAAAGAATTTGCCCCTTCATTTGCTTTACCAAATTAAGTACAGCTATGTGTTCAATTATTCTTTCTTTTGGTTTCTCCAATCCAAAATGGTCCTCATCTAAAATCTTCTGAACATGTTTAATTTGTAAATTATCTTTGGTTTTTTTGCTCCACGGAACATCAATCAGCCAATCAAGATAATTTCTAATTACTGTTGATTCGGGGGACATAGGCGGAGTTTTCTTCAGCTTGTTAAGTTCTTCGATTGCTTTTTCTTCAACATCGGTCGGCATCTTTGCTTTTTTTATTCTGCTCCTCATCTTAGCAAATTCGGGTGAGGCATCTTCATCATCGCCAAGTTCATCCTGTAAAATTTTTATCTGTTCCTGGATTATAAACTTGCGCTGCGTCTTCGCAATATTTTCCTGAACTTTGTTATCAATTTCCTTTTCAATTTTAAGTATATCAATTTCTGAATTAAGTATTTTTATCACTTCGTAGTACTGCTCTTTTAAAGTGTACTGCTGAAGTATATTTTGTTTTACATCAATTGCCTGGTTTATGTTTGCAGCGGCATAAAAAAGTTTTCTATCCGGCTCATCAATATTATCAAAAGCAGCAATCGTATCATTGGGTACATTTCTGCTAATCTTCACATAATCTTTAAACAATTGGGTCATCTGCCTGACCATAGCATTCATTTCATGGTCCGGCTTAGCTTCCGGTAAAATTATTTCAATCTTTCCTTCAAAAAATTCTTTTTTATTTGTGAATTCTTTTATCCGAGCCTGGAACATTCCATCAACAAGTATTTTCATTAAACCATTAGGGAGTTTTAAAATCTGAACGATTTTCGCAATTGTCCCGTCTGCGTATAGGTCATGGATTGTTGGATCTTCAATATTTGATTTTTTTTGAGTTGAAAGAAAAATATACTTGGTAGTCTCCGCCGCGTAATTTGCTGCTCGTATTGACTGTTCTCTGCCTACAAGCACTGGAAAAATCATATACGGGAAAATAACTATGTCTCGTAACGGTAAAATCGGCAGCTTTTCGGGCACACTTTCTATCACAGAATTAACTTCTGATGGTTTTAGCACAACATCACTTATTTTGTTCAAAAGTATCTCCTTTATAACCTAATAATTAAGATTTAAATATATCATTTTCATTTTCGGCTATCAAGGAAGTTAGTTCTCAATAGTTTCAATTTAGGGGCAGTAAACTTTACCCCAAATGAAATTCCTATATTTGTATTAAAAAGAAGAAAAATTATGATCAACGATTTAATAAATATCTCAAAAGAGGCTGGACAGTTAATTAAAGATAAATTTGGGCAGAATTTAGATATTGAATTTAAAACTAATGAGCTGAACTTAGTTACTGAAGCAGATAAAGCTTCAGAAAAATTGATAATAGAATTCATCAAAAAAAAATATCCTTCACACGGAATGCTTGCTGAAGAGGGGAGTGAATTCAATACTTATGCAGAATATCTTTGGGTAATTGATCCATTAGATGGGACAACAAACTTTGCACATGGCTTGCCGATTTTTTCTGTTTCGATCGGGCTGCAAAAAAATGGTAAAACAATTGCGGGCGTAGTTTACGATATAAATCAAAATATAATTTATGCTGCAGAAATCGGAGCTGGTGCAAGAGCCAATGATAGAAAAGTAGAAGTAAGTTCCAATTCAAACCTTGCACATAGTATGCTTGTAACGGGCTTTCCGTATGATGTAAAGGAAAATCCGGATAAAGCATTTGAAAGATTTATAGTGATGATAAAATCTTCAAGGGCAGTAAGAAGACTTGGCTCGGCAGCAATTGATTTTTGCTATGTTGCAAAAGGTGTATTCGATGGATTTTGGGAAGTGCATCTTCATCCTTGGGATATTTGCGCTGGAAAATTAATTGTGGAAGAGGCTGGTGGTCTAGTGACAGATTTTGATGGAAATAAAATTGATATTTATTCTAAAAGAATTCTCTGCTCAAATGGTAAAATCCAAAATGCTATGATTGAAAAATTGATGAATGTTTAACCAAATAAATTATTTTTGAACGCCTGAGTAATACATTTGTTCAATTAGATAGTCGTATTTTTCTTCAATAATTTTTCGCTTTATTTTCATGCTAGGAGTCATTTCACCTGACTCAATCGAGAAAGGTTTATCTAACAGGACAAACTTTCTAACTCGTTCGTAATTAGCAAGCTTTCGTTGAATCTTTGAAAGATCTTTCTCAAGTAATTTGTATATCTCATCGTTCTTTGCCAGGTCCTGTTCAGTTTTATAAGGTATTTTATTAGAATCTGCAAACTCACGCAATGCTTCAAAATCAGGCACAATAAGAGCACTGAGGAACATACGTCTGTCGCCAATTAAAATAAATTGGTCTATAAACTTGCTTGATAAAAATGTATTTTCAATTGGTGTTGGCGCAATATATTTCCCGGTTGACGTTTTGAAAAGATGTTTCTTTCTGTCGGTAATCATTAAGAATCCATCGGCATCAAAAACGCCAATATCACCCGTATAAAGCCAACCATCTTTTATTGTATTTTCAGTTTCCCTTTTATTCTTATAGTATCCTTGCATTATGTTGGGACCACGAGCTAAAATTTCTCCATCGCTGGCAATTTTAACCTCGACACCCGGTATTGGTTTACCGACTGTGCCGAATTTATAATCGTCCGTTCTGTTGGCTGCAATAACCGGAGATGATTCAGTTAATCCATAACCTTCAATAATAATTATTCCAACGGCTTCAAAAAACTCTCCCAGTTCCCTTGCAAGGGCTGCACCACCTGAAACAAAAAACCTTAATCTACCGCCGGTTTTTTCCTTTAATTTTTGGTAAACAAGTTTTTCGGCAAGTTTACGCTTTAAAGCCAATGTCGGTGGTACTTTCCCCTCTTTCTTTAATTTTGCATATTCCATCCCGATTCTTATAGCCCAATAAAATATTTTTTGCTTTTTTACAGATTGACTTTCTACATTCTTGATGATTTTCGAATATATCCTCTCAAATAACCTTGGTACAGAGGTCACAATTGTCGGTTTAACTTCAATTAAATTGGAAGCGACTGTTTCAATACTCTCTGCATAATAAACAGTACAACCGGCTGAGAAGGCGGTATAATATCCTGCTGTTCTTTCAAAAGTATGGCATAGAGGAAGAAAGGAAAGAAATATATCATCCTTGTTAATCGGAAAGGTTTCAAGGGCGCTGTTTACATTTGATAAAATATTTTTATGGGTTAGCACTACACCTTTTGGCTCCCCGGTTGTACCGGAAGTATAAATAATTGTACAAACATCATTTTCTTTTGTCATGTCCATGGCTTCTTGAAACATGTCCGGTTTTTCTTTCACTAGCTTTCTTCCAATCTCCTGGACCTGCTTAAAGGTATATAAATTTTTTATTTCAGAATTGTAGTCATTTTCATTAAATACAATAATAAATTTCAGGTATTTACAGTTTTTTAAAACTTTTTCAATTTTATTTAATTGAAATTTATTGGAAATGATTACACCTTTCGACTCGGAATTGTTAAGAATAAATTCAATTGAATCTGCAGTAAGAGAAGGGAACATAGGGACATCCACTCCGCCTAAACCGAGGACGGCTAAATCTGAATAAACCCATTCAGGTCGATTTTCTGAAATCAAAGCAACACAATCATTTCTTTTTACACCGAGTCCATGTAGCCCAAAGGCAAACAGATCAGTTTCTTCTTTTAATTCAAGATATGTAATACCTTTGTATTCATTATCGACCTTTCGTTGAATAACATAGCCCTCCTGCTTCGGACCGTACTCTTCAGTTAAGAACCTATACAGTTCTGGAATGGTTTTACAGGCTTTTAGTAATGCCATTTCTCTCTCCGCTTATTATTCGATAAATGAATTGAATATTTAATTTTGATTATAAATCGAATATTCAGGATACTCTCACTTTCAGAGTGGATTTATAAAGATTTAAAATAATACCTATAAAATTAAATGCAAAGAAATAACATATTCTGACATTAAAAATTGCATATTGTTGAATATAAAATAAGAATTGTTTTAAATTCTGAAAACCAGAGATAATTCTGCGGATTTTCTTATCTTCATTAAGAATGCAAATATCCTTTAAATTGTATATCAAAACCAAAACTGGTAATTTTCATAAATTAATTTTTAATTATAAGGATATCAAATGTCAAACGCATATTTCAAAGTAGCACAACCTATAAATGAACCAGTTAAAACCTACAAACCGGGCAGCCTGGAAACGGAAGAGTTAAGGAGAAAATTAGAAGAATTAAAATCTAAACAAATTGAAGTACCACTAATTATCGGCGGAGAGGAAGTTAAGACAGGAAACACCGCAGAGATGAAAATTCCGCACAACCACAACCACGTTCTTGGTATTTATCATAAGGCAGGTAAAAAAGAAGTTGATTTGGCAGTTGAAGCGGCACTTGAAGCAAGAAAAGAATGGGCTGAGATGCCCTGGGAGCACAGAGTTTCAGTTTTTCTTAAAATAGCTGATCTGCTTGCAGGTCCGTGGCGTTCAACTATAAATGGTTCCACTATGCTTGGACAGTCTAAAGTTGTTCACCAGGCAGAGATAGATGCGGCAGCTGAGCTTGTTGACTTCTACAGATATAATTGTTATTTCATGGCAGAGCTGATGAAAGAACAGCCATATTCTCCCTATGGTATGTGGAACCGATCAGAGTATAGACCACTGGAAGGTTATATTTTTGCGGTTACTCCTTTTAATTTCACATCTATTGCAGGAAATCTTCCAACCGCACCTGCTATGGTTGGTAATGTAAGTTTATGGAAGCCCGCTTCAAGTGCAGTCTATTCAGCATATTATCTAATGAAATTATTCCAGGAGGCCGGCTTGCCAAAGGGAGTAATAAATTTTGTCCCAGGTTCTGGCGGACAGGTTGGTACTCCTGCAATGACAAATCCAAATCTTTCAGGTGTTCATTTTACTGGGTCAACAGAAGTTTTTCAGAATATGTGGAAAGTTATTTCCGACAATCTTAAAAACATGAAATACTACCCGCGTATTGTTGGTGAAACGGGCGGTAAAGATTTTATCTTTGCTCATAATTCTGCAGATGTTGATGCTCTGGTTGTTGCAGCTTTGCGTGGTGCTTTCGAATACCAGGGACAAAAATGTTCTGCTGCTTCAAGAATGTATATTCCAAAATCTTTATGGAAAGAGTTTAAAGAAAAGTATGTTACAGAAGTTGGTAAAATAAAAATGGGTGATGTAGAAGATTTTACAAACTTTATGTCTGCTGTAATTGATAAAGGTGCATATGATTCAATAACTGAATACATCAAATATGCAAAAAGTTCTAAAGAGGCAGAGATAATAACCGGCGGTGGCTTTGATGATTCAAAGGGATATTTTATTGAACCGACAACGATTGTAACTACCAATCCTAAATTCAAAACAATGGAAGAAGAAATATTCGGTCCGGTTATGACAATGTATGTTTATGATGATGATAAATTTGATGAAGCGTTAACTTTATGTGATGAAACTTCTCCTTATGCATTGACCGGAGCAATCTGGGGGCAGGACAGGAAAGCGATCATTAAAATGTCGGACAGGTTAAGAAATGCGGCAGGCAATTTTTATATAAATGACAAATGTACTGCAGCAGTTGTTGGTCAGCAGCCATTTGGTGGAGGAAGAGCTTCGGGTACGAATGATAAAGCAGGAAGTGCAATGAACTTATTACGTTGGATGACTGCCAGAACAATCAAAGAAACTTTCGATCCTCCAAAGGACTGGCGTTATCCGTTTATGAGCGAGAAAGATTAGTAGGAAGCTAGATGTAGGCAGTAGGAGGAGGAAGTTAGATTGCTAAGCAATATAAAAAAGAATTATAAATTGATAAAAAAATAATTTGTAACATTAATTAAAAAATTCCCTCTCCATTAGGGAGAGGGAAAGGGAGTGGGCTCATTTATGAAAATTCACGAATATCAGGCAAAAGCAACTTTAAAAAAATTCGGTGTTCCTATTCAGGATGGAATTGCAATAAAAAATATAAACGAATTCGATGATGCAATACGACAATTGCAGGAACAGGGCATAAATCAATATGTTGTTAAATCTCAAATACACGCTGGTGGAAGAGGGAAAGGAAAAATTTACAATCCATCTAATCCGGAAGAATTAATTCTAGAAGGTGGGGTTAAATTTACTAAATCGGTTGACCAGGCAAGAGAATATGCACACAAAATTCTCGGTAATCTTTTAGTTACACATCAGACCGGTTCTGAAGGGAAAATTGTTAAAACCCTTTTTATTACTGAAGGATTAGATTATAAAAAAGAATTGTATTTAGGAATTCTGCTCGATCGCGCAGTATCTAAAAATGTCATTATGGTTTCAACAGAAGGTGGAGTTGAAATTGAAAAAGTTGCAGAAGAAACCCCAGAAAAAATTATTAAAGAATGGATCGAACCTGCTGTAGGATTGCAGAATTACCAGGCTCGCAAGCTAGCTTTTGCATTAGGATTAGAGGGAAATGCTTTTAAAAGTTTTCTTCCCTTTATTAAATCACTTTACAAAGCTTATGAGCAAACAGATGCATCACTACTAGAAATAAATCCGCTTGTTATTACTAATGATGATAAAGTTGTTGCATTGGATGCCAAGATGAACTTCGATGATAATGCACTTTACCGTCATCCCGATATTACGGCTTACAGAGATCTCGATGAAGAGGATCCGCTGGAAATACAAGCTTCCAAATTCAATCTGAATTATATTAAATTAGATGGCAATGTTGGCTGTATGGTTAACGGTGCAGGACTCGCAATGGCAACAATGGACATTATAAAACTTGCAGGTGGTGAGCCTGCTAACTTTTTAGATGTTGGTGGTGGTGCAAGCAAAGAAACAGTTTCAAACGGATTTAAAATAATTCTATCTGATAAAAATGTAAAAGCAATTCTAATAAACATTTTCGGCGGCATTGTTAGATGCGACAGAGTTGCACAGGGTGTTATTGATGCAGCAAAAGAAATGCAGGTTAAGGTACCCATTGTTATAAGATTGGAAGGAACAAACGCTGTCGAAGCCGGCGAATTGTTGCGTAAATCAGGATTGAATTTTGAAGTAGCAGATTCTTTTAATGACGCCGCTACAAAAGTGACCTCTGTTTTGAAGAATTAAATACGTTATACGACGTAAAAATTTCAGTCCTGACCGGCAGTTGCCGGATCGGGGCTTTTTTATTTAATTAGATTCAAATCTGTACTAAAATTATTCTACTTAATCAACTGGAACGGTTCTTGTTTTTAGTTTTTTTTAGTAATACATTTTTTCTGGGATTTTAAGAATTCATACATTAACGAAAGAACAGAAATGCCCGAATTTGGTTCGGATTTTGGTTTTGATGAATCGTTCAAACCTGATAAGGAAAGCCTTAAACATCAGGTAGAAGAGTGCAGAGAAATTTTAGAAAGCGGTGAAGTTTACGGTTTTATTGAAAAAATTGAAGAAGTAATTCAATCCTGCATTGAATTTGATATGAACACGGAAGGACTTTACTTAGTTAATGGTTTGATTGAGATTTCTCCTTACAATTCAGAATACTGGATAAGAAAAGGATTATTCCTAAACGGATTGGGAAGATTTGAAGAAGCAATTGATTGTTACGATAAATCACTTTCTTTAAATCCCTGCGATTCTGAAGCCTTGGTTGACAGGGCAATTTCAGAAGAAAACATTGGCTTGTTTAACCAGGCAAAACAATCGCTTTTAACCGCCCTCAACAACGATCCAAACAATGAAGATGCACTATACAGTCTCGGAATTCTTCATCAAAGGAATGAAGAATTTGAGGAAGCCGTAAGATTCTTTAAAAAGGTTATTGATCTTTCACCAAATTATTCTGAAGCTTATTATGAATTGGGCTACTGCTATGAAAATATTTCAGATAATACAAACGCTTTAAAGTCCTACGATAAATTTTTAGAATTCGATCCTTATAATCCTAATGGCTGGTACAATAGGGGAATCATTCTATCAAAAATGCAAAACTTTGAACAAGCTTTGAACAGTTACGATCTTGCTGTCTCATTAAAAGATGATTTCCCTAGCGCGTGGTTTAACCGTGGAAATATATTAACAGAGTTGAGCAGATTTAAAGATGCTTTAGAAAGCTTTAAAAAAGCTTACGAATTGGATAAGTATGATGAAGAAACCTGTTTTAACCTTGGTAATTTGTACGAAGAGCTTGGCGATTTAAACAGTGCTGTTAAATATTATTCCCAAGCAATTAAAATTAATGATGAATACTACGAAGCTTTTCTTGCGCGCGGTTATTGTTTTGATGCAGCCGGTAAATTTCAGCTTGCGTTAAAAGATTTTAATAAAGCTATTACTCTCACACAGGATAATGCGGAGGCGTGGTACGCAAAAGCAGATTTGGAATATTCACTCGGCAGACTGAAAGAATCTGTGGCAAGCTATGTGCATGCTTTAATGATAAGTCCTAAAAATTACGATGTATGGTATACACTTGCAGAAACGTATCTTGAATTGGGTGACTGGCTTAATGCTCTCGCAGCTTTTGATGAGTGTAGCAAATTAAAAACTGATGATGCAAAATCAATTTACGAAAAAGCAAAAATTAATTTTATTTTAAGCAGAACGGAAGAAGCACTGACTTGTCTCAAGCTTGCATTTAAATTAGATCCAAGTTATCAGGACGAATTTGAAAATGAATATCCTGAAATAAAATCTTCAAAACTATTTAAAAAATTGTTGGGCGAAAATTAATCCAGTTTTATCTCACCTTTAGATTCAATATCATTATTGTATAGAAATAAAAAATTACTGATGAACTATTTCAAAAATCTTACAGAGCTTTTATGAGAGATTCGTTTTATGCCAATACAGAATTAATAGCACTTATCGGGCACCCTATTAAACACTCGTATTCTCCGTTTATTCAAAATGTGTCATTCGAATTAGTAAAACTCGATTACATTTATCTTGCGTTCGATGTTCCTGCTGATAATCTTAAAAATGCTATTAAAAGTGTTACAGCTTTAGGATTAAAAGGATTAAATGTTACATTGCCGCACAAAGAAAAAATTATAAGGATGCTTGATGATCTTTCAGAAGAAGCTTCCATTATTGGTGCCGTTAATACTGTAGTTAATGATCATGGAAAATTGTATGGCTACAATACAGATGTAAATGGAATTCTTGAATCACTATTGCCATATAAAAATGAAATTGCAGGCTCAAAAGTAAGTGTAATAGGAGCTGGTGGAAGCGCACGTGCAGTTATTTATACTTTAATAAGACACTTTAAACCGGAAGAAGTTTTTATAATAAACAGAACGCAGCAAAGAGCCGATACTTTGATGAATCATTTTTCTTTAAAGATGCGTTTCGATGGTTTCCACACAATGGAATTATTCCCACCAAATATTGCAGATACACTCAACTCATCGAAGCTTATTGTAAATACAACTACTATTGGCATGGCACCTAATTATGAAGATAAGGTTACGGATCTTGAAGAATCTTTTAACGAAGAGCAAATAGTATTTGATCTAATTTATAATCCGGCAAAAACAAATATTTTAAAGCTTGCAGAAAAGTGCGGTGCAAGAGTTATCGGTGGAATGAAAATGTTAGTTTCACAGGCTGCAAAATCATTTGAATTATGGACAGGTGAAGAAATGCCCGTTGAGCAAATCTCAAAATCGCTGGAGCTTTACATCACTGAGAAGGAAAAATAAAGCCTCCCTAACAGGTATTTCCAACCACTAAAAAATCATTTGCAAGTTATCGTGTAAATATTTACGTTTGTTTAAAACATAGGAAAACGATGCGAAAAATTATACTTTTAACTTTCTTCATTTCTGCAGCTTTATTTTCTCAATCGCGATTTAAGAATGATTCACCTTTTATTTCGGGATTGGTTGGGGCTGCAAACGTTAATTTTTCCGATAACCACGGAAGCAATCCTTTATCATTTGCATTTGGCGGAAGTTTTGGAATTCCCATTGTAAAAAACCTGTTTTTGTATACTCGAACATCTTATACATCGCAATCAAATTTTCAATCGTACTATAATACATCTCATTTGTTTAGTAATTTTCAAATTTCAAATGAACTCACTGAAGTAAATTCATCTTTTAGCCAGTTGCTTCTAAATGGTGGGCTGCTTTACAATTTTTTTCTAACAGAAGAATTTGTTTTGGGAATCAATGGTGGCGTTTCATTTATGGTGATAAATCAAGAGGCAAAATTGAGAACAGGAACTGTGATTTCCAGTATTGAAAATGAAAATATCTGGGGTGCATTTGGTGGTGTGATTGTTGAAAAAAGATGGGAGGAAAGCGATTTCACAACTTTCTTCGAAGCTCAATATAATTATGCTAAAAGCGATGCAATTTACAGAACCAATGCTTTAAGTACTATGAATTATACTTTTGGTGTAAGATATTATTTGGCAGGAAGATAAAATTCTAATTTTTCCTGATGCACCAGATACAACCTGCTAATTTGTTTTCAATTATTTTACATTCCTCCTCCTGCTTTTTTACATAACTAAACAGCAATTCTTTTTTATCCGGATGCTTAACTGATAATTCTTCTGATCTCTTTCTTATTAATTCCGTATACTCGTCGTTTATTTTTTTTGTTTCTTCAGCAGGAACAAAAACTTCTTGTATGATTTCGTCTCCCTGTGAAGTTAATGCTTTTACAGTTTCATCATAATTTTTAATTACAGCATATTCGGGATTATCTATTGTGGAATTGTCCAGCAGATATGAGCTATCAAAAATTATAAATCCATATTTGCGGATACAATTTCTAAGTGAAATAACAGTATGCTCTATTTTACCTAACAGCGATTCAGCCGAGGCAAGAATTACGACATCATAATTCTTATTTGTTGTTAATGCAGAATGTATATCTTCAACTTTGAATGTGCAAAGCATTTCAACATTTAACTCTTTAGCTTTTTGCTTGGCTGTTTCAATAAATGGTTTATAGAGATCTATACCAACCACTTTAAATCTTAAGTTACTTGCAATTTTGATTGATACTGCACCTTTTCCGCAAGCTAAATCAAGCACTTTAGAAGTATTAGGCAGATTAAGAGATTTTAATACTTTAATTATTAAGTGTGGTGAGGAACCTAGTGCCCATAAATCCTGCAGAAGATATGGAATAAAAGGTATTAATTGGGGAGTTGCATCAAATCCTTTTGCAACCTGAATTTTTTGTTCATCCGAAAGTTCGTCAAAGTTCATTAAAAATTATTTTCTAATTATTGTAGACCTTTCATTTACAATATCTCTTAGCTGCTTTGCGTGATCAACTATTGCATCAATTTCTTCGCCGCTTAAACTCATTCGATTGCCATTAACCAATTTATCATAAGCAATTGCATTTCCATCAGGATCAACCATCATATCTACATTATTGTATATTTTTTTTGGATTGTAAGTGAGTTCTTTCCCAATAAAATAAAGTAAATTACCATCTTTAAAGTAATAACGATTAAAAGATTCGCCCGGATGCCTGTGTCTGAAATCTTCATTAATAAAAATTAATTCTGAATTATGATAATACGCCCTAAAATTTGAATAAGCTTTTGCTGATCCCCAGTCGAAGTGTTCTTCTGCTTCAGGATTGTGAAGCAGGGAATCAATTTCTTCTTTTATCTCCAGTATTCCTTGCTCGGTGTATTCTTTTCTTCCGCAAGAAAGAAGTGATATTACTGTTATAGCTGTGAGAATTATTGCATTAGTTTTCATAAATGTTTTTTCTTTAAAAATAACAAGCCACGGATTATTCCGCGGCTCAAAAATAATGATGTTATTAATTATTTTTTTAATGCATCTCTAATTTCTGTGAGAAGAACTTCTTCCTTAGTTGGCTCAGGTGGTGGAGCAGGTTTTTCTTCTTCTTTCTTTTTCATTTTGTTCATTGCTCTCACGACCATAAATATAGCAAACGCAATAATTACAAAATCAATTACAGTATTTAAGAACGTGCCGTAGCTGATTGCAACTGTTTCTGCTTCTTCTGTTGCTTCTTTAAGCACAATCATTAATTGTGAAAAATCAACACCACCAAGTAATAAGCCGATAGGCGGCATTAAAACACTAGATACAAAAGTAGAAACGATTTTACCAAATGCTGCGCCAAGCACAATACCAATTGCCATATCGACCACATTGCCGCGCATTGCAAAATCTTTGAATTCTTTCACCATACCCATTAGAGTACCTCCTGAAATTATTAAAGTTGAAAAGGATTTTGTCTTAAGAAGTACTCAAAGATATTACATTAAAAAACAAATCCAAAGGTTAAAGAATATTCAGGTCCGCTGTAGTTTGTTTCAGAGCCTATGGGCTGGCTGTAATCACCTACAAAATGATAACCTGCATTAAATCCTAACTTAAAGAGTGATCCAACCAGGAAATCTAATCCTGCTCCAAGCTTGGTTCCAATTACTGTTTCAACAACTGTCTCTTCTGTAACTGATGCAATTCCAACTTCACTTTTGCTGTAAACACCTATATACGGTCCTGCATAAACAGAAATGTAAGGTAGAACGGTATTTTCTTCCGAAATTTGTAATGGATAGAAATTCACCCCTGTTAGAATTGGTGCAACTGTAGCAACTTCTGACGATACTTCTGTGCCGGCTGTAGTTTTAGTACTTACATTTGTAACAAGTGCACCAGCTCCTATTCTAAATGAAAGATAATTTTTAAACCAATACTGATAACCAATTGAGCCCATAAATCCTATTGATGAGTTTGTTACCACAGAAGCATTTAAGCCGATAATTGATGTAATGCTTGTAATATTGGTGTTATCGTAAATACCGATGTTAAGATCAAGTCCATGTCTGCCTTCTAAATTACCGCCTTGTGATAATAAATTTTTTTTGGTTGGAACGTTTTGTGCGAAAGTTATTACAGTAAATAGTAAAAATGAGATTAATATTTTATGTACCATTTTATTTACCTGCTTTTAAATGATTATTGGCACTGAAAACCTATATGAGATTTGAAACAATGGCAAAGCATTTAAATGGTGTATGTAAATAAATTGATGAGCGGATGTATTTATAGATATCCTGATAAAAAAATGCCGCATCTGAGTGATACGGCATTTTTAATTAGAATAAATTACTAGCGCTTATTTCATTAGTACCATTTTCTTGGTTTGATTAAATTCACCAGCCTGCAAAGTGTAGAAGTAAACACCACTAGGAATATTTAATGCATCAAATTCAACCTCATAAGTTCCGGCAGGTTTTTCTTCATCAACAAGTGATGCAACTTCATTACCCAAGACATCATAAATTTTCATTTGAACGAGTGATAGAGAAGGAATTGAATATTTAATTGTTGTACTCGGGTTAAACGGGTTGGGATAATTCTGTTCGAGAGTATAAGTAGTTATTATACCTTCATTTCCATTTGTACTTCCAATGGTAACATCTGCAGAAAAATGATAATATTGCGCGGTAACTCCAACAGGCATTCCAGCAGCGTTGACTGTGCTGCCGGGAAGACTATCGCCTTGCATTACAATGTGAATTGTAAAGACTTCACCATCCGTTACAGTTACTGGAATCACTTCAGCTATACTTGGATATCTCCAATCTAATAGCGGAGCTTCTGGTGTGAATTTTTCAGGAGTGGACCAATTTTCCCCACCGTCTGAACTATAAGTTATGAATCCTGCCATATAGCTGGTTGTATCGGCACTTGGATAAATATCTGCGGTAGCTGCATTGAAAGCAATAAACAAATATCCATTATCGGCTCTTCCAATAACGGGTCTGCAGACTGGTACGTGAACGTCATTTGTTCCTACATACGGGTAATAAGGAACATTGCTGCTGTCTGCAATCACTTTTGGAACTCCGCCGTTTACATTTGGAGACCAGAAGTGAATTTCGCTCGGCAAACCGGGGAAGAAGTTTCCTGAAGAAAATATCTGCTGGCAAATTTCATAAGTAACACAAGGCTCTTCATTATAAAAATTGACCGCAACTCCTCTTATGGATCCCATAGCGGTATCCTGCGTTTCATCTCTATCAAAAACTTTAACAGGAGTGGACCAGGTAATTCCATTATCTGTTGATTCTCTGTATAAAACATCTCCCGACTCATCTGGTGTAGCTCCATCCCAGCCATTGTACGCTAAGCCAATCTTTCCATTTGGTGATATTGAAAAATCGTACTGCTCAGCATCATCGCTTTCTAAATCTTGCCAGCCAGAAAACACTCCCGTTGAGAGATCAAGAGTATTTATTTTTACATCATCATCAGGCGCAGGAGACCCGGAAGAAGCAAAAATAACTATACCGTTGGCTGTTACTGTATGACGGGGCCAAACAGGTCCGTCTGAAATATTACCGGGATCATGTTCTGTGAAGTTATATTCAAAAGGGCTATTATCCGCATATATTTTGGTGTGTGTAAAAGTGGATCCATTCGAATTATTATGGTCTGCAATTACTGCCTCACCGCTTGGTAAACCGTAAATTGATGGAAATCCTGAGCGCCCATCTGCACCAGTGTTTACCGGAACACCACCTAACTCAAACCAGGATACACCGGCATCGGTGCTACCGAAGTACAAACAGGTTCTATCAGCCCAGCCTGCAGTTACCTGGGAATTTGTAAAAATAGCATGTAAAAATTGAGGATTATTGTAATCAAGCCAAACCTGTTGTGTGGATGCATTCGACTGCAGATCGTAGCCGGTTTTTCTGTCGGTTATGTTGTGAACTTCAAATGTAAATTCACTTG
The DNA here is from genome assembly GCA_965365225.1 of uncultured Ignavibacteria bacterium. Lineage (GTDB taxonomy): Bacteria > Bacteroidota > Ignavibacteria > Ignavibacteriales > Ignavibacteriaceae > IGN2. Next base: position 24,121 of record CBDUAV010000007.1, read on the forward strand.
TGAATACTGGTCCAAATTGCGGACTTACTGTGGTTTCAATAATTTCGATATTTGAATGATCGGGAGTTTCATCACCTCTTACATCAACAATTGGTTTAGTTTGATAAATTCTGTGATCTTGCGCATTTAAATTAAAACCAAGTGTTGTAAATAGAATTGTAATTAAAAGTGTGGTAAAAAATTTCATTTATTTTGCTCCTTATAATTATTGATGATAACAATTAACTATAAAATTACTCAAATGAAAATAAATAATCTATATATACTTGCTGAATGTAAACTAATTATCTAACAATCTGCGGTGATAATTTATTTGTCCTAAATGATAATTAAGATGTGTGGTAAGGTGAGTTAGGAAAAATTTCGTGTTCATTTCGTATCCAAAAACATTTACCGGATATTTTTCTTTTAGATTTTCTTCTTTTAACTCGTTTAAAGTTTTTTGCACTATTTGTAGAGTTTTATCTATCTCTGCTACCATTTCCTTAACAGGAATATTCTTTCTGCTGAATTCTAATTCACGTTTTCTCACGTAACCAGTATTACAAATTAAAGCACCAATAAAGTGCTGCAGGTTGCCGCAAATGTGCAGGCATAAATTTCCGGCTGAATTTCTCACATCGCCAGCAACTTCCCACATTTTCTTTTCGTCTTTGTAAGAGGTTATTTCAGTCTTTAACTTTTCTAAATCACGCTGGAATAGTTTTTCTAGTATTTCAATCATCTTCAATAGCTATTCAAGTTCTCTAATCGTTTCTTCTAAAATTCTATTAAACTCTTTTGGATTTTCAAGCATAGGGAAATGTCCAGCGTCTTCAATTATTTTTAATTCAAATTCTTTTATATGCTTTGTTGCTGCTTCAGTATTTGTCGGAAATCTTTTAGAATTAATAAAACGAACAGGGATAGCTGTTTCATCAAAAATAGGAGCTTCTTCAAATTCAAAGAGATTTCTAAATGAAGCAAGTGCAACTTCCGGAGGGGCAGAGGACATATCGTTTGAAATTGTTTCTACTAAATTGCTGTCTGCATTTTCTCCAAAAATACTTTTAACAAAAGCTTTTGTAGTGTTCGGAAAATCTTCTTCAAACGGTTTGAAAAATCCCTCAAATTGTTCGTCTGTCCATCTTCCTTCAATTTCCTGGAAAGTATCAATTGCAATTAGCGCTTTTACTTTATCTCCCATTTGATGTGCCGCTGAAAGGACAACAGGACCGCCCATTGAATGCCCAATTAAAATAACATTTACTAACTCCTCTTTTTCGACTACGGCAACAACATCTTTTGCGTAATTTTCAATTGTCCACTCGTTTCTATCTAAACCTGATTCACCATGTCCTGCTAAATCAATTGCATAGACAGAATAGTTGTTGGCAAAATATTCAAGCTGTGCTGTCCAATAACTTTTATCACAGCTCCAGCAATGAACAAAAACTAAAGCTCGTTCTCCAGTTCCAGCTTTTTGATAGACTATCGGTGTGTTATCGAACGAGTTAACAATTAATTCTTCAGTTTGAGAAAATGCAACTGTTGTAAGTAGTACTAACAGAGTTAATAGCAGTTTAGTTTTCATTTTATATCCCTTGAGCTAAAAAAATAGTAAATTTAAATCAAAATTATTTTAAAACTTCTGTTCCCTGCACAGAAGCCATAATCCATTTTTTATTAATCTTTAAACAGACTTCAAGTTTTTTAATTTTTATCTCAACTTGTTTTTTAGCACCAGTCTTTGCAAAATAAGTAACAAAACGGTTAACAATGGCGCAGTCTTTTACAATTTTAATATTCCAACTGTTGGTTGCTTCTTCTTTTAATTCTCTAACTCTGCTGGTGGACGAACAATGATAGGAAATGTACGATTTTTTATCAAAGCTTTGTCCGTTTGGAATAGAACCAATAAAATCATCTGTTAAAATCTTTTTTAATGTAACGGAATCCTTTTTTGTAAGCGCTCTATCGTACTGTTTGATCAGTTTAATTACGTTATCTCTTTCTTTGGATTGTTGCGCTATTGAAGGAAGAGCCAATAGTAAAAATAATGGAAGCATAAAATACTTTTGCATAATCTCCTCTGAGTGATATCGATAAAGTAAAATTGAAACTTATCCATTATATACAATAAATTTTATAATTGTTCAAAGGTAATGAATTATTGATGGAAAAGTATTTTGTGATGAATAAAAAAAGAGACGAAATTTAATCCGTCTCTTTTTAACAAAATATTTACTTCAACCTTACCGGTCCCGCTTTTTTAACTTCTTCTGCTGTGCCATCAGCAAATAGTTTAAAGTTTTCCACAAATCTTGCGGCAAGTGCATCATACTTTTTCCAGTACTCATCTTTATTTCCCCAGCTATTAGAGGGCTCGAGTACTTCTTCGGGAACTTCCGGGCAGGAGAGAGGGACTTCAAATCCGAATAGCTTATCTTTTCTGTATTTTACCTTATCAAGCTTTCCGTCGAGAGCGGCATTCAAAAGATTACGGGTGTGACGAATACTTATTCGTTTACCAACTCCAAATCTTCCGCCAACCCATCCGGTATTAACGAGCCAGACATTTGCTTTGTGTTTAAGCGATCTCTGTTTAAGCATCTGCGAGTATTCGTAAGGATGACGAACCATAAACGGCGCTCCGAAACAAGCAGAGAAAGTTATTTGTGGTTCAATTCCTAGACCTATTTCAGTGCCGGCAATTTTAGAAGTATAACCGCTTATAAAATGGTACTGTGCCTGTTCAGGACTCAGCTTAGCAATTGGCGGCATTACTCCCGAAGCATCACAGGTTAGAAAAATTATATTTTTCGGATGCTTGCGAACATATCCTTCCGGAACAACATTAGGAATGAAATCTATCGGATAAGAACATCGCGTGTTCTCGGTTATCATATCATCGTCAAGATCGATATGCCTGCTAACAGGATCAAATACAACATTCTCCAGAATAGTACCGAACCTTCTTGTTGTAGCATAGATTTCAGGTTCAGCCTCAGCAGAGAGACGAATAACCTTTGCATAACAACCTCCTTCAAAATTAAAGATCCCCTGACTGCTCCAGCCGTGCTCATCATCGCCAATAAGCAATCTGTTTGGATCGGCAGAAAGTGTTGTTTTACCCGTACCGCTTAATCCAAAGAATAAAGCAACATCTCCTTTTTTACCAACATTTGCAGAACAGTGCATCGGCAGTACGTCTTGAAATGTTAAAAGAAAGTTTAGAACAGTGAAAACAGATTTTTTAATTTCACCCCCGTAGAGTGAGTTAGCTATTAACGCTGTTCTTTCAGCAAAATTTAAAATAATACCTGTTTGCGATCTGCTGCCGTCAATTGCAGGATCTAGCTTAAAACCTGTTAAAGCTATCACCGTAAAATCAGGCACAAAATTTTTAAGCTCATCACGGTCATCAATAGTAAGAAACATATTTCTTGCAAATAAGCTGTGCCATGCTTTTTCGGTTATTACTCTTACTTTTAATCTGTAATCAGGATCGGCGCCTGCGTAAACATCCTGCACAAAAAGTTCTTCACCCTGGCAGAACGATTTTGCTCTTGCCATTACAGAAGAAAATTTTTCCTGGCTAAAAGGACGATTGTAAACGCCCCACCATATTTTTTCTTTTGTGCTTTCTTCTTCAACAACAAATTTATCCGAAGCTGCTCGTGCAGTGTGCGGTTTTGTGTTAACCAGCAATGGACCCTGTTTTGTTAATTTTCCCTCGTTTCTAAAAATAGCTTCTTCATAAAGTGCTTCGTCCGGAAGATTCCAAAAAACTCTATCAAGATCTGTGAAGCCCTGATTTTTTAATCTGAAATCAGATGCAAGTTCCATTGCTTGTTTTGTTGCGGGGGTATCGAATTCAAGGTATTTCATGACCAATCCCTCACTAATTTTCTGTCGCCGATGTAAAGTTCGTTAGGTGAATTTGGATCCAGTGCCCATTTCATTCTTTCAATTCCTTCTTGAATATCTTTTATAGTTCCGCAATAGCTTAGCCTTAAATAACCTTCCAATCCGAATTCAGCTCCGGGAACTGTGAGCACCTGAACTTTATCAATTAAGAAACTTGAAAGTTCGTTCGATTTTTTATTGTATGCACTAAAATCTGCAAAGCAATAAAATGTACCGTCGGGTTTAGTTACTTTTACTCCTTCAAATGATTTTAAAAGATCAACCATTACGTTTCGGTTATTTTCAAGAGTTGTTCTTAAAGCTTCAACACTGGACTGAATTCCATTTAGCGCACCAACAGCAGCTTTTTGCAGAAGAACAGAAGGACCGGAAGTCTGATGACCCTGAATATTACTCATTGATTCAATTACTTTTTTATTACCAACAGCCCAGCCAATTCTAAAACCTGTCATCGCGTACTGTTTGGAAACACCATTTACGATTATCATTTTAGAATTTTCATCTTTTTTCTTTGCATAATTATATGGATTAATAATTTTTCTTCCATCAAAAATTAATCGATGATAAATATCATCCATTATTAACCAGATATCTTTCTTTTCACAAAACTGAACGATATCTGAAATAAATTCTTCCGAATACATTGCACCGCTGGGATTATTCGGGCTATTAATTATTACAGCTTTTGTGTACGAACCAACTCTATCTTCAATATCTTTTATTGTTGGATAAAAAGATCCGTCCTCGGGAGGTGCGGGAACCGGAATTGCACCTATCAATTTTGCCATATCAGGATAGCTTACCCAATAGGGCGATGGAAAAATAACTTCCTCCTGAGGATTTAAAATTGCCTGCAGTGCAACCATAATTGCCTGCTTGGCTCCGCCTGACGCAATGATGTGATAAGGCGTAACCTTTCTGTTGTAAAATTCTTCTGTGTACCTAATGATAGCTTGTTTTAATGCAGGAATTCCATCTGCCGGTGCATAGCGAACTTCGCCCGTATTCACGTGCGAAACAGTTGCCATTATTGCCTCCATTGGAACTCTGGTTTTTGGCTCTCCGCCGCCGAGGTGAATTACAGGATCACCTTTAGCTTTTAAAATTGCGAATTTTTCATTGAGAGCCAGGGTGGGGGAAGCTTTAATTGATTTTGCGATAAGACTTAAGCTCATAACGTTTCCCTGTAGCTTGAATTTGTATAATAAGAAAAAATTTAGATATAAAAATTATTAGTACTGTGAACGATAAGCAAGTTTAATTATCACAGATCAAGGGAAATGTTACCTATTTCAAATCTTTAAAATCTTCTCTAACAGGATAAAAAGCATCTATAATTATACAATCGGATATTGCTCTTCCGGAGTGAGCAGCATTTGAGGGAATATTGTAAGTATTATTGGCTTTCATAAAGTTTGGTTTTCCTTCAACAGTTAGTTCAAAATCTCCCTCAATAACATTACAAATCTGTTCGTGTGGATGAGAATGTTCCGGAAGCTTGGCGCCGGCTTTAACTCTAACGTAAGCAAGAGTCATATTGTTTGAATGAACAAACCTGCCAAAATAACCAGGAAAAAATTCTTTTTCTTCAAATTGATTTAAATTTATGAATGACATTTCTAATCCTCAATATTTTTTATCTAAGATTTTTATTTTCTGTTACTTACAGATTATACAATTACTGAGCAGAAGTAAATTATTCCACTTACTTTGAATTATAATCACTTTTTAGCAGTAAGTAAATAGAATTAGGATGGCTGGTATTGCTACTTAATGTGAATGCAAATAATAAATACTATTTAAACTCACCTTTTTGAACTTATCATTTAATCCCAACTATTCAATTTTTTCAGTTCAATTTAACCTAAAGAATAAAAATAACTCAACGAAAAGCCGCACTCCATCAAGACAGATATTGATCCGTTCTTCAACAAAATTACTAAAGAAAAATGTAGAAATTACCTTGAAATGAAGCAATAAATTGATTTTTTGTAATTTTTCAAAGAAACTAGCGGTATAATAGTTGTAAAAATGCAGAAAGTTAAAAACGAAATTAAAACCAAATAATAGGTTGAGTTATGAAAAACGATACTTTTATGAGAATAATTACAAGCTTCATTTTTGGTGCATTGATTCTAGGTATAACTATTCTTTTTTACAGCTGTAAAGTTGAAGATGATGTTATATCGAGCACCGGTGGAACAAATGTTACAGTTAAAGCGCTTATTGCAGGGCAGGTGATTGATAAATCTACTGGCTTTCCGATAGACAGCGCACTCGTAAGAATATTTGGAAACAAATTAAGCGGCGCAGTTCTTCATACAGCTTCCGATGGACAATTTTTTATTGAAGGTGAAGTTGAACTAAACGAAGTTTTATTGGTTCTAACTTATAAAACAGATTACAAACTAGATTCAACAAGTGTGACTATAACAGATGTTGAAAATGTTACAGTGCCGCAAATTCAGCTGCAGGAAGTTGTAACAGGTGGTGGAGGCACAGGTCCTTCCGGTGATCCGGTAAGTATATTTCTTGCTGGAGTTTCAGCTACAACAATTGGTGTTAAAGAAAGCGGTTCAACTGAAACAACACAAATTACTTTTATTGTCCAGGATTCTGCCGGCGTACCAATTGACATAGATCACTCAGTCTTAGTTGAATTTAGTTTGGGTGCCGGACCCGGCGGTGGTGAATTTCTAAGTCCGCAATCAATTGAAACAAATTTTTCAGGGGTAGCCTCAGTTAATCTTACAAGCGGAATAAAAGCCGGAGCTGTTCAGGTAATTGCCAAAGTTAGCCTTGCAACAAAAACACTTACTTCTCTTCCTGTTCCGATTACGATTCACGGTGGTTTACCGGATTTCGATCACTTTAGTATCGCTCCGGAATTTCTGAATTTTCCTGGTTATAATATATTTGGTCTCGAGGATAAAATTGTAGCTTTCGTGGGGGATAAGTATGCAAATCCAGTCAGACCAGAAACCGCAGTTTACTTTACCACTTCCGGCGGAATTATTCAAGGCTCAACTCTTACAAATGAATCAGGAATTGGAAGTGTTAACTTAATATCTGCTTTACCGAAACCAAATCATCCAACACTTGGAGAAGGATTTGCAACCATAACTGCATCTACAATTGATGAAAACTCTAACACAATTTCCAGAGAAACAATTGTATTATTTTCCGGTATACCGCAGGTTTCAATAAATCCAAGTAGCATAAACGTTCCAAATGCTGGATCACAGCAGTTTACTTTTTTCGTTGGCGATCAAAATGGAAATCCGTTATCTAACGGAACAAATGTAACTGTAACGGTTGATGGTGAATCTGTAGATGCACAAGGTGATCTAGATTTTAGTTTGCCTGATACACAAAGTCCATCATGGACTCAATTCAGTTTTGTTGTTTATGATATTGAAGATACTCTTGCGATGGTTCATCCCGCAACGATTAAGATTGAAGTGGCTGGTCCGAACGGTCAGGCATTTAGAACAATTTCAGGAGTTGGAAACTAACTTTATTTAGAGATTCTATTTTTACCCTGTCATCCTTCTAAAATGAGAAGGATAACTCAATAACGTAAAGAAGATAAGGGTGCTTTCGAGCACCCTTTTTTATTTGCAGATTTAGTTCTGATTCGCATATACTTCTACATCCTTCCAAACACGCAAAAAATTTCCAAAACAGATTTTTTCTAATTCTTCTTCGGTGTAACCTCTCTTAAGAAGTTCTGCAATTAGATTTGGATATTTAGAAACATCTTCGAGTCCGTCTGGAACGAAATACACTCCGTCGAAATCCGATCCTAAACCAACATGATCTACACCCACTAATTTTACAACGTGTTCAATATGATCAGCAACTTTTGTAATTAAAATCTTACCCGGATTGTGTGCAGTAAAATACTCGTCCATCATTTTATGAGCTTCGGGGCTACCAAAGCTGAGATTGTTTTCATTCAGCAAAACTGCAAGATTATCCCATTCCTTACTGATTTTTTTTCGCACTTCATCATCTAAAAACGAATTTCCAAAGTTTATCATTATTACACCGCCATGGTAAGCGAGTGTTTTAATCATTTCATCGCTCATATTTCTTTCCCAATCTGGAGTAAATATTCTGCAGGAAGAATGGGAGGCTATTACAGGTGCTTTCGATATACGAATAACATCATAAAAGGTGCTGTCTGAAACATGAGATATATCAATCAACATTCCCAAGCGGTTCATCTCTTTTACTACGTCAACTCCAAATGGACTAAGCCCATTCCATTTTCTTTCTTCATCATATGATGAATCACAAATGTGATTACTTTTTGAATGAGATAATGTAATATAACGTATTCCTCTTGAGTAAAAATATTTAAGATTATCCAAATTTCCTTCAATCGGAGTCCCGTTCTCCATTCCCAGCGGTAAAGAAATAATACCATTCACGAAATTCTGCTTAATATCCTCAACTGCATTAGCATTCGAGAATTTATCCGGATGATTCTGCACTATGCTGTTTACCATATCAATCAAATTATCAGCATATTTTTTTCCATTGCCGCTTTGCTCGTAAGAAGCAGGAGTATAAATTGCTATGAACGCAGCATCCAGTCCACCTTCTTTTGCACGTGGATAATCAAAATGACCTCTTTTTGTTCGTTTTGAAATATCATCAGGATATGATTGCAGCCGGTAGGGCAGATCAATATGCCCATCTATAATTATAAACTTTTGTGCAAGCTCGTCGGCTTTTTCTTTTAACTGAATGTTTGTTAGTTGCATGTTATCCGTTGTTTTTTGTTCGCAGGAAATAAATATAAATAAAAGTAAAAATAGAATTGTAAATATGGGTGTCTTTTGATTGTTCATTCAAAAAAAATCTTTTAACTAAAGAAGGATCAACTACTTAAATTTTGATATTAATTGTTCCTGCACAACAGGTGGGACAAAATCACTTACATCACTATGCAGGCTTGCAAGATTTCTTATTATAGTTGAATTAAGATAGGTAAACTTCTCGTGTGGCATTAAAAATATTGTTGCTATATCTTCGGCTAGTTTGCGATTCATTAAAGCCATCTGAAATTCATATTCAAAATCACTTACTGCACGTAGTCCTCTAATTATTCCGGTTGCTCCAACCGTTTTCGCGTGATCAACTACCAATCCATTGAAGGAATCGACCGAAACATTATCAAAATCCTTCAAGCTTTCTTTTAACATTTTAACTCGTTCTTTAGTCGTAAATAATGGCTTTTTACCAGGATTGACCGCAACTGTTACAGTAACAAAATCAAAAAGTTCAGTTGCTCTCTTAATTACATCAATATGACCATATGTAACAGGATCGAAAGTGCCGGGGTAAATAACTTTATTCATTTTAATTTGAAATGTTTATTTCTTTAAAACTATAACTTTAATATTACTGAATGAACAGGAATTTACAAAAAAGTAAGTAAGATTGTATATAAACAACATACATTTTATTACTTTAAAACTTAAATTTGAATCAATAGATAGCACATCTTATTTAAAAACTTAAAGGAATTTTATCATGCGTTGGAAAGGAAGAAGAAAAAGTTCAAATGTAGAAGACCGTCGTGGTAAAACCCCAAGGAGAATGGTTGGTGGTGGAGTTGGAACAATAGTAATTATACTTGCGATTTATTTTCTTGGCGGAGATCCAATTGATTTACTCAACACAATGCAGCTTGACAACACCAGCACAACTTCCAGTTACCAGGGCACTGCGGAAGAAAATGAACTTGCTGATTTTGTATCTGTAGTTCTTGCGGAAACCGAGGATGTCTGGACAAAAATATTTCGTGATAGAGGATCAAACTATAATTATCCGAAACTGGTTATTTATAATGGCAGTGTTCAGTCTGCGTGCGGTTTTTCAAGTGCTGCTACCGGACCATTTTATTGTCCGGGCGATTACAAGCTTTATATTGATTTAAGTTTTTATGACGAGCTGCAGAGAAAATTCAAAGCACCAGGTGATTTTGCTATGGCTTATGTAGTTGCACACGAGGTTGGGCATCACGTTCAAACTTTGCTCGGGATAAATGAGCAGGTTATGTCCCTTCGCTCACAGTTAAATAAAGAAGAGTTTAATAAATATCTTGTCAGATTAGAACTGCAGGCAGATTATCTGGCCGGTGTTTGGGCGCACTACGCTGAAAGGATGAATTTATTAGAGCAGGGAGATTTGGAAGAAGCTTTAAATGCTGCCAGCGCTGTAGGTGATGATCGTATCCAAAAAAGCATGCAGGGTTATATAGTACCTGAAAGCTTTACTCACGGTACATCAGAGCAAAGAAAAAGATGGTTTTACAAAGGTTTTAAAAGTGGCAACTTAAGTCAAAGCGATACTTTTAGTGCAAAAAATTTATAATAAAAATGAAAAATTGATTTATTGAAATTATATTATGAATCACGAGAGAGTAAATGATTCATTAACTAAGGATGAAGCACTAGTCCTTTTCGAATTTTTGTAATGATTTTTGGATTTAATTTGTCTACCTGAAGAAAAATTAACCGGACCATGTTTAATGATGTTACGATTAGTGCCAGAGAGATTAGTGGATAATACTGATTAAACTAAAGGTTATTATTCGCGAACTTTGACAGATAATCAACTACTCCCTCAGTTGTTGGATTCATACTTGCTGAACCTTTTTCCCAGTTCGCGGGACAGACTTTTCCATGCACATCGTAATGTCGAATTGCATCTAAAGTTCTAATGACCTCGTTTATATTTCGGCCAAGAGAGGTATCATTAAGTGTAGTGTGCCTTACAATGCCATTCTTGTCAATAATGAATAATGCTCTTAATGCCGTTTCATCTTCTAAAAGTACATCATAAGCCTTCGCTATTTCTCTTTTAATATCTGAAACCAGAGGGTAATTTATTTTACCAATCCCACCTTTTTCAATTGGTGTTTTTTTCCAGGCAAGATGTGTATAAACAGAATCGATCGAAACACCTATTACCTCGGCTTCTCGAATATTAAACTCATTTAGATTTTCATTAAAGGCAAGAACTTCTGTGGGACAGACAAAAGAAAAATCAAGCGGATAAAAAAACAGAATAATATATTTACCATTCAAATTTGATAGCTTGAAATCATTATCTATTTCATTATTAGTTAAAACGGCAGATGCTATAAATTCAGGTGCTTTTTTTGAAATTAGTTGTGACATTTGATATTACTTAATTGTCGGTATTAAAAAAGAGCGCTGTCCAAGTTAAATTAAACAGCGCTTACTATTTCTTATCTCTGTGACTATAAGTTAATGAGAATGATATTAGTCATTCTGAGGATTCTCAGACTCATCAACACAAATCATTTTAAGCTCTTCTTCAGTAGGATTTTCTAAACGATTAAGAGCTGAAACAGGGCATAAGTAAGTATTTCCAGACTCAGCTTTAATCCACTTTACAGCGAGTTCTTTTTTCTCTACTTTTGGCTCCATTTTTTGTGTGTCCATTTTGTTTCTCCGATTTTATTTATTGTTATAATGAGTTAAATAATTAATTTATAATTTTATTTTATTCTTTTTCAGCAGCAATGTGTGCTCTAACTTCTTCCATATTAATAGACTCTGCCTGACGCAGTATATCCTCGAGTTTTTCTTCTTCATAGTAACCAGACTGCTTAAATAATAGAAATCCGTCTCGATAAAGTAGTAAAGCAGGAATGTTTTCAATTCCTAAGGAAGATATTAAATCTTTTTCTTCAGTAGCATCAATCTTAGCAAACTTATGTGTACTATATTTATCAGCAATTTTTTTGAAGATTGGATCAAATGATTGACATGCACTGCACCACCCAGCCCAGCAATCTATCATAACAATTCCATTACCTGAAGTAACTGAATCGAAATTATTCTTATTTAAGTTCAAAATTGGCATATTATTTAATGAATTTGGTAGATATTCAACAATTACTTTTTTAACACATTTACTATCTATATAGTTCGATTTTAATGAATGATTTACAGGATAGACCAAAAGGTTTAAATTAGACTTGCATAAGTGAGGTGATGAGTTGATAAAAATCCAAAAATTGACACGCAGAAAAACAATTTTAATTGAAATTATTTTTCTACAACAAGACCAGCGCCAAACTCTTCAATTTCAATAAGTTTAACAACTTCATCTGTTTGTATATCGATAATTCCAATTGTTCCGGGCGGACCTTCATTTTCAACTTCAAAGTATGGTTTAAATAAATCGTTTGTATTTCTGCTTGAGACATAAACATATCTATCGTCTGCAGAAATATCGCAGCCGTGCAGCATACTAAAACCGGGATGAGTGATATCTTTTGTCTTTGTCCAAGTGTTACCATTCTTTTCAATAACATTTACGTTGTGCATCATCATCGATCCCACATATATTTTGTTGCCATCACTTGTTATAGCGATGTGCATTGGCATTCCACTTACTGGAACCTGTGTGACGAGTGAATCAGATTCCGTATCGAAAACTAAAATTTGAGCAAAACCGCGCGAAGAAACATATAAGTATTTTCCATCCGGTGATATGGTTGCTTGCATTGGTTGAGTACCTGGATCCAAAACAATATCTTGATAGTCACCATATTCATCTGAGACACCATTAATAATACTTATTCTATCTAGTGTAAGATTTGCGACGTACAATTTTGTATTATCAGGTGTTAGAGCCAGGCCATGCGGGACACCACCCATTGGATAAGGGAAGCTAATTTCTTTGATCAAGCTCATTGATGAAATATTTACAACAACAATGCTATTATATTGATTTGGAGTAGTGGTAGAGGACCTGGATACGTAAGCTTTCGAGCCATCAGATGAAATCTGAATCATTCCGGCTTTTCCTATGCTACTTACCTCACCAGCCACCGAATAATTCATAGTATTTATCTTTAATAATTTACCGGCTCCAATTAAACTAACATAAAGAAATCCATCCCTTACCTTCACCATATGTGGATTAGCAGCTTGCAAACTTGGTTGGTCAACATCAATTATTGCGGAGACAACTTTAGAATCACCATCAATCACAGAAATTTTATCACTGTTCTGGTTACACACATAAACTCTGTAAGAAGGATTTTGAAAAGGCAGATTATTGTTGTTATCTCTCGCTCCATTCATCAGCCAGTTTTTAATTGTATCTATTTCTGCCTGCGTTAGAGAAATTAAATCGTGCGGTGCAATTGGAGTTACTTTTCCTAATAGTGTTTGATAAAGTATGCTTTCATCCAAACGAAATGGGATGATTGATTCACCGCCATAATTTGGAATTATTCCTCCTGTTCGATTTGTGCTTCCTTTTAATAATTCAGAGAGATTGCTAATCGATAATCCACCAGCTGGAGAACTTCCGACATGACAGCCTGAGGTGGCACAATTATCTGAAAAAACTCTGGCTACAGCTTCAGATTGAAAGCCATTTGTATTATCTGTCGGCGGTACATTTGGACTTTCTTCACTACAACCGATCATTAAAAGAAAAGCAGAAATTGCTGCAATAATTATAGTTTGAACTTTACGCATTTAAAACCCCTTATTTAAGCAGTGTCATCTTAATTGTTTTGTTAAAATTACCAGCATTTATCTGTGCAATGTAAATCCCAGATGTAAAATTAGCCGCATCAAAAGTAATGTTATATTCGCCTGCAGCCAGATCGCTGTTTACTAATTCACCCACTTTTTCGCCAACAAGATTATAGATTGATAAATTAACAAACTCGCTTTCCGGAATGCTAAATCGTATACTAGTTGAAGGATTGAACGGATTTGGATAATTCTGTTTTAGTGAGTAAGATATTGGAGTATTATTTCCATTGACATTTGTTGGATCATCAACGGTAATTAACCAAACCAAATCAACATTGTTGTATCCATTATTTATACGGCACTCAATTGTATCAACTCTTGGATAAGGTAACCCTGTATTAGAAATATACAAATAGTTATTACCTGTATTTGCAAGCTGCTGTCCGTCCTTCCACCAAGTAAAGATTAAATTATAACCACTTGTGTCAGATGCATCAACAGAAAAACCAACAAGTCCGTTTGGAGCTATTGTGGTATCTCCTGAAGGTGTAAAAGAAAGAATAACAGGTGTGCCGGGAATCTTTACTTCATACATAAAAAATGAAGTTGGTGGTGTACTTCCAGGTGGATTTATTCCTGACCCGCCTTCCGGGAGTGTAGTTACATTGTCATTATCATCCTGTGCAGAAAAATAATATTCAACAAATGTATCATCTGGTTGTCCCGGAACAACAAACTCATAAATATTACCGCTTGGTCCGTTTAGATCAGTTACAATAATCCAATTACTTGTATTACCGTTGTAAATCGTTCTGAATCTCAAATTAGCTGCAGTAATGTTTCCATCATCAGCTATAGTTGCTGAAAGTGTTACAGGATCAGAATTAAGCACAGTATTTATTGGATTATGAGAAATTATAGGTGCAATATTGGATTCATTAAACTGAAAAACGTACAAACCGTCATCCATATCAGAGCAAATAGTTATTCCAGACGGCAGGTAAGGATAGCATCCCCACATATCCGAAGTATTATATTCTCCAGCTAACAAAGGATTTAGGGGATCAGATATATCCAGCACAACGTATCCATCCGAGTAATAGGATACATGAGCGTAATTTCCTTTTATAAAAAGATTGTGAACGGTTGAATTTGTAGGCATTTGCCATTCAGGTACAACTAGATCCCAAGTTGTTCGATCAACTAAATCCCAAACAGTTATATCAACAGTATTAAACTCTTCTGTTCCTATGAAGTATCTTTTATCTTCTGTCATCCAGCCTGCATGTGCATAAATTCCAGGTATTGCTGCACTGGAAGAAATTAGTTGCGGATTTGATTTGTCACTGACATCAACAAGATCATAAGTGTCTTCGGCACATGCTACTACTGTATCGTTCCAAACATAAACATCATGAATGTATTGGCTTCCTGTGTAGTATGCAGTTCTAACGGGATTTACTGGATCGGTTAAATCGAGGATGTGCATTCCACCGCCGCTGTTGGTTCCAATTACATAAGCATATCCATCATCAATAAATATATTATGAGCTCGTGTAAACCAAGTTTCAATTGTATTTACTAGTGTAGCTGAATTAGGAAGCATAGAAAGATCGATTATTTGTAATCCCTGCCCGCTGCCAGTTCCTTCAGTAATTACGTAAGCATACTGTCCGTGAACTTTTATATCACGCCAGACAGAAAAGATTCCGGGAATAAAATCAACTTCAACAGGATTTTGTGGATCGGATAAATTTACAATTGATGTTCCGCTCCTAACTCCAAGCAAAGCATATTCATTTCCTAATCCATCCACATATCCCCAAATATCATTGTAACCATCTCCAGGATATTGGTTTAAATTGCTTATCAAATCAACATTGGTTTGCGCAATTCCGATTACTGAAACAATGAGAATAAACGATAAAATTTTGTTAAACATTATCTCCTCAAAAAAATTATTTAATTAGACTCATTTTTATATTTTTAATTTGATTGGCTGCTTTTAATTGAGCAACATAAATTCCTGAAGGAAGATTGCCAGCGTCAAAATTAATTTCATAAGTTCCGGACGCTTTGTATTCATTCACTATTGTTGCAATTTCATTACCTAACACATCGTATATTTTTAGTGTAACAATAGACTCTTCGACTCCGCTCAGAGTGACTGGAATTGTGAATTTGATTTTTGTAGATGGGTTGAACGGATTGGGATAGTTTTGTTCAAGCTGAAATGAATTTATTTTTTCCAGATCATTTTCTGCCGAAGTAACTGGTGGTATAAATTTAACAACGTATAGACCGGTTACCATATCAGAAATTAATACATTACCCGATGGGAGGTATGGATAAACACCCCACGAACCTGTATAATTTCCAAAGCTGCCACCAGGACTCGTATCATATTGTCCTGCAAACTGAGGAGCCATTGGATTAGATATATCTAAGACTACATATCCGTCTTCGTAATAAGATATATGAGCATAATCTCCTAAAACAAAAACATTGTGCACTGGAGAATTCGAACCAGTTTGCCATTCGGAAACTACTAAATCCCATGTGGACCGATCAACTAGATCAAAAACTAAAATATCGCGAACATTAAATTCCTCGCAAGCAATGAAATATCTTTTGTCTTCTGTAAGCCAACCACTGTGAGCATAGGTTCCCGGAATATTTGTACTTGCGCTTATTAGCTGCGGATTGTTTTTATTTGTAACATTAACAAGATCGTAAGTGTTATTGGAAGAAGCATAAGCAGTATCATTCCAAACGTAAACATCGTGTATATACCCACTTGCTGAGTAGTAGGCAGTTTCAATTGGATTTATTGCAAGTCCGAGATCTAAGATGTGCATTCCGCCCAAACTTGTCCCAACAACGTACGCAAATCCATCTGCTATATAAATGTTATGTGCAGAAGTAAAAGTATCATCGTAAGTATTAACTAACGAAGCACTATCAGGCAGATATGAGAGATCCACAATCTGCATACCTGAGCCAAATCCTGTTCCTTCTGTAACTATGTACGCATAATTCATATGCGTTTTAATATCACGCCATTCGTAAGGTGGTGCAAGCGGACCTGGAACAAAATCAACTTCAACAGGCGCTGCAGGATTTGTAACATCAATTATTGATGTACCGCCGGCTACTCCCATAAGTGCATATTCTCTTCCACCAGCTGCGTATCCCCAAATATCAGAATAATCTAAATTTGGATAAGGATTAAGTGATCCCAGTAAATCCACATTCTGAGGAACTGCTTTGTTACTCATAAAAATGAATATGATACTGCAAAGTATTGCAAATTTTTTCATAATTATTTTCAGTTTGTTTTATTTTAGAAAAGTAATTTTAATTACTTCATTCTGTTTTTCGGAACGTGCAAGGACTAAATAAGTTCCTGATGGCAAAATTGATCCTGCATCACTTCTGCCATTCCACTGAAGTCTTTTTATTCCAGAAGGGATATAACCTTTAAAGAGTGATTTTACTTTCTCGCCGAGTATGTTAAAAATATCAATTGTAATTATCTCACCTGTGCTTGTATTTAAAATAATATTAACTTCAGGATTAAAAGGGTTGGGATAGGAGTTTAGAGCAAAATTATCAACCGGTTTTACTTCCCATTCAGCAACTATTGATACTTCAGTATTATCGTAAAGATATAACCCTCCTTTTACATTTCCAAGTAATAAATCGGTATCAGAATCGTTATCTATATCAATAAAATATGGGGCTGTATTCCCGCCGAAGTTTGCATTTATAAATAAATCTGTAATTTCTTTCCAAATGGGTGATAAATTGTTGCCTTCATTCTTAAAGTAGTACAGTTTTCCATTACGGCTGCCGGAGAATAAATCTATCGATCCGTTTTTATCATAATCAATTAAAAAAGGGGTACTGTTATCTCCAACATCTAAAAGTATTGTGCCTATGGCAAAGTAAAAAGTATCTTTTTGAAATGAATAATTTTGGGGTGTTCCCACATTTAAATAGAAATCAAATTTTCCGCCAAAGCCTCCAATTGCCAAATCCAGATCAAAATCGTTATCAATATCAATTAGAAAAGGAACAGCTGAATTTCCAACATCAATTGTATTCGAATTTGCATCTAACAAAATACTACTAGTACTAAACTGCGGCATTGATGAGCTTCCTGAATTTAAATAAGCATCTATCTGTCCGTTAAATTTTCCAACAAGCAAATCGTAATCACCATCGCCATCGAGATCGCCGAATACGGGTGAAGTGCTTAGGTCTTTTTCAATGTTGAAAAATGAAGAATCATAATATGAAAAAGATGGGTTGCTGTTCGTTCCTGTGTTTTCTAAAAAATGAACTGTCCCCAGCGGACTAATTAAAGAACCTAAAAACAAGTCAAGATCACTATCGTCATCAATGTCTGTAAATGTTAGAATACTGTTATTTCTTACATCCAAAGTTTTAAGATAGTTTTCTGTTACACGCTGATGCGATGCAGTAGATTGATTTCCAGTATTTTCATAAAACATTAAAGATTGTTGCACCGTAGAATTATAAAGCACAGAAACAAATAAATCCAAATCGTCATCTGCATCAATATCTGCAAAGCGCGGCATGTTAAATCCACTTGTATTCACGCTATCCGAATTGATTGGATAAACATTTGACACAAGCTGCATATTTGGATTTGTGGCAGTTCCTTGATTTTCAATAAAGTATAAGCTTTTACTAAAGAAATCTCCCCAAAATAAATCGAGATCATTGTCTGCATCAATATCTGCAAACTCAATCGAGCTTGCACCATGTCGCATGTTTGCAAAATCACCCCCAATTATTACTATGTTTTGCCAAACATTTGTAATGAATTTAAAATTGAATTGCTGCGGAGTTCCAATATTTTCATAATAAATCAATGAACCTGCGGTACTACCCATCATTAGATCATAATCGTTATCTGCATCAATATCTACAAGCAGGTGGTTGCTGTCGAATTCACTGAAAATCGGATCACCGACATTATCTAAAAGTATATCCTGCTGAAGTGAAAAAGAAGGTGAATTTACATTGCCATCATTTATAAAAAGTGAAATTTTATCAATATTGCCTGTAAAATAATCAATATCGTTGTCTGCATCGATATCAACAAAATAAAACCAGTTTGAAAAATATAAACCGACGGGAATATTTAATTCAAGTTCAAAATCCGCATTAAATTTATCGCCAATATTTTTGTACCAACCGAATGTTTGGTCGCTGTCCAAATAAAAAATATCAAGATCATCATCAGCATCAATATCAACAAACTGATGTTCTAAATTATTATGTCCTCCTGAAAAAATATTTTGAAGCAATCCATCACCATCAATAACGGGAATTAAATTTAATTCACGTTCAAATGGTTGGGGGAACGTAGGATGAAATAAATTAATGGATATTATGAAAAATGCCGTTATTGATAAGAAACTTCGTAGAGACAATTATCACCTATAATTTTAAATGGTTCTGTTTTAAAATTTTCAATGTCTTTTTCTTTTGTTTGAATTGACCGTTCGATAATCAATATTGCTTCGGCAGCAAGGTATTTATTGTGCAATAAATTTTCAACTACTTTGTAAATATCGTATTTAAAGAATGGTGGATCGGCGACGATTAAATTATACCTGTGAGTGCTTGTTTTGCCGGTAAATTTAAGTGCATTCATTTTATAAAGTATGCATTGTTTTTCCGCCTGAAGCAAGAAAATATTTTTTTCTAAATTTTTAAAGATGATAAAATCCTGTTCAACAAAATGGATTTCCGCAGCACCTCTGCTTAAACATTCTAAACCGAGTGAACCTGATCCCGCATAAAGATCCAAAACTTTTGCCCCATCAAAATCAATTTTATTTAACAGAATGTTGAACAATGTTTCGCGAACACGATCAGTAGTCGGTCGCACCAAATTGGATTTTGGCACATTAATTTGCCTGCCTTTATACATACCCGAAATAATTCTCAGTTTCATAAAAGGAATATAAAAAGATTAGTAAAGAATTAAGCTAAACGAAATGCCATTCCGGCTGCAGAGGTAAAGGCGCTGTAATTTTCTTCAATCAGATGCTTATTCTCAATTTCTGGATTTATTTTTAAATTTCTAAATGGATTCAGCTGTTTGAAATTTAAACCCGAAGCTATTCTAAGCTGGGAAATCAATTCAGCGGAAATTTCATCACCCGATATGTAAGCTTCATTTGTTAGCTCAGCTTTAACTTGCTTGAGGATTGTTGTTAAAAGTTCATTTGCTAGAATATCCGAAACTTTTACGTTCCTGGATAGCGGGTGTATTTTAACATAGGCAGGTTTACCGTTGTGGTTTAATGCGAAAGAGAATGAACTTCTTGAAGAAAGAATATTTAGAACAAAACCTTTATTATTTAAATTTTTTAATGAATTAAACAGCCTGTTTGCTGCGAACAATGCACTATCGATATATCTTAATGTAAGATTATTCTTTAAACAGAAATTTTTTATAAGCCTAATATGCCTTTTTTCAATTGCTATAACTAAAGCCATGTTTTTTTTGTTTATAGAATTTCTATCCATCTTAAAGTACCTAATAACAAATTCCTCAGCAGAAACAAATGGATAAAGCAGCGAAATTTCCCATCTGAATTCTTCAATTAAATCATTGTGCGGAAGCGAATTTTCGTATGGCAACTGAACTGTATAAAAAATGTCTTGTGGTAAAGAGAATGAAATGTGTGTACTTTTTAGGGATTGGTTTAACTGAATTCGATCAAATGATGTCTGAATTTCAGCGGCAATAGTTGTATCTTTTTCGTTTACAAAATCTATTGGCTGATCAAAAAACGATTCATTAATATTTATGATTTCAAAATTCTCTTTTTTCTTTACTACCTCCAGAATCTGGAATTTTGAAAGAGAGATATTAATCCCGGCATGGTTTTTAAAATCATCCATTCAATCCCTTCTATTCCCAAGATGCGGTATTTTTTAATGCATCGTTATAGAGATCTCCAATTGTTCCGTAGCCATCGGGATCTTCAAGAAAATATCTTGTACCCAATGTTATGGTTGTGTCAACACGTGTTACTTTGCCTCTTCTATTAACTGTAGTATCAATTGAAATGGAAGTATCTATTTGAAGAACATACATCGAATGGGATCCTGGAGTGAATTTTAAACTTTCGGGTGTAAATTCTCCGTGCGAAAGGGAATTGAAAGGGTTTGCGGATTTCATAGTTAATGAATCGAAAGCATTTACTACGCTATCTACAAAAGGATCTTCTTTTATAAATGTAACCAAGTCATTTAAATTATCAGTAAAATTGCCGTTCTTTTTCTGCCACAAAATCTGTGCTTCTTTTATGTTATCCATTCGCAGTCTCGATTCTTTTCGATTGAACTTTTCAACGGCGACTACTTCCTTCGGATCGAGAATGGCTACTTTAATTAGAATTACCGTTAAAATTGCAATAACAACATAAAGTAAAATATGAACATAAAGAGGGTCGCCAGCTCTAGATTTCATTATGCCTCCGGGAAAAAATATTTGTTTGATTATTCAATATATAAAAACTTTTTAATTTTGTTAAACTTAACTTTTCCAATTCCATTAACATCCATTAACTCTTCAAGGACTTTAAATTGTTCTCTTGTATTTCTTAAATGTATGATTTTTTCTGCAGTTTTTTCGCCAATGCCCGGCAATCTTACTAATTCTTCCATTCCGGCTGTGTTCAGGTTTATACTTTTTTCGATTAAAGTTGGAAGATTTTCTGCTTTGGAATATTCAGTACTCGAAAGCTCTAAAACTTCCCGTTTAATTTCAAGATCGCTTTTTGATGCTAAATTATCACTTTCTTCAAGCTCGCTATTCAAATAATAGTTGAATAAACTATCCTGATCAGAATAATCGTATTCAACATATTCAGGCGCAATTGGTCTTTTAAAGAATTCGCTATAGAAATAACCGACTAAAAATATGACGACAAAAAATAAAATAACTTTTATTTCTGTTGGAGTAAAACCAATTTTTTTTGAAATTTTTTCAATCATAGTTTAACCTCAACCAACAGAACTTGCTAAAATATCAGATTGAATCCCAGCTTAAAAAGCTTTAATTAAAGCCCAAATTTACTAAAGAAGCTTTGCTCTTTATCATCAGGCAGTGAGCTTACATTTGGTAACTTACTAAGTTGTTTAAGCAATTCTTTTTCTTTGGAATTTAGTTTTTTCGGTACCGCGACATTCACGCGGACAAGTTGATCGCCCGAACCAGAGCTTTGCAAATGTCTAATACCTTTGCCTCTCATTCTTAAAACTTTCCCCGGTTGTGTTCCCGCATCAATTCTTAACATGGCTTTTCCAATAAGTGTTGGCACCTCAACATCAGATCCTAGTGCTGCTTGAGGAAAATTAATAAACAAATCATAAACAATATCATCTCCATTGCGAACAAAATGCTGGTGCTTCAATTCCTGAAATACTACAATGATATCTCCGTTTGGTCCACCACGTTTTCCTGCATTTCCTTCATTGCGCATTGTCATATAATTTCCTTCTTCAACTCCTGCGGGCACGTCAATTTTTATATTTGTTTCATCATTATATCTACCGTCACCGTAACATTTTTTGCAAGGTGAATCAATTGTTTTACCTTCGCCGTTACAATTACTACAAGTTGTAATATTTACAAACTGTCCAAAGACCGATCTCGAAACAGTCTTAACCTCTCCTGAGCCTTGGCAAACTGTACAAGTTTTTAAAGAAGTTCCTGCCTCGGCACCGCTTCCGTTACAATCGGTGCATTTAACTTGTTTTTTAATTTTTATTTTTTTTGTAACTCCGGTTGCAATTTCTTCTAAAGTAAGTTTTAATGTAACTCTTAAATCAGAGCCTGGAGTTCCACCACCTCGGCGACGTGATCTACTTCGTGTTTGACCACCGCCAAAAAAATCATCAAATATAGAAGAACCCCCAAAAATGTCCGAGAAGTGAGAAAAAATATCATTGACGGAAGAGAAGCCTTCTGATCCAAATGCGCTTCCTCTAACACCTTCGTGTCCGAATCTATCGTACTGATTCCTTTTATCATCGTGACTTAATACCTCGTATGCTTCTGCAGCTTCTTTAAAATTTTCTTCTGCTTTTTTATCTCCCGGATTTCTATCGGGGTGATACTGCATTGCAAGTTTGCGGTAAGCTTTTTTTATTTCATCTTTGGATGCACTTCTATTTATACCGAGCACTTCATAATAATCACGTTTCGCCATAAAAAATTATTTTTCCTTGTTATTTAGTTCATCGTCGGAATTCGGTTCATCAGATTGAGCATTACTTTCGGATAAATCCTCACTTACGATTACTTTTGCGTGGCGAATAACTTTTTCCCGATAAATATAGCCAGGTTCAATTTCTTCCAGCACAGTGTGAGGTTCAGCATTTTCATCTTTACGCTGCATAAGTGCATCGTGGTAATCAACATTAAAAGGTTTACCAACCGATTCCATTTTTTTTACGCCCTGTTCATCGAGTACTTTTATTAGTTTATCGTAAACAAGTTTAATTCCTTCTTTAATTGAATCCGAATTATTTGCAGAATCAATGTGTTGCAATGATCGTTCAAAATCATCTACTACAGGAAGAAGTTTTACAATAAAAGATTCGGCGCCGTAAGTTATAAGATTAAATTGATCATTCTCAGATCTTCTTTTATAATTCTCGAACTCCGCAACTTTCCTTAAAAATTTATCCTGTAATTCTTTTACCTGTGTTTCTAATTCAGATATCTTTTCTTCTGCTTTTTCTATTTCACTTTTTTCTTCGGGTTCAGTTGATTTTATTTCATCATCACTTTTTTCTTCTTTGTTATCATTTTCTAACTCTTCTGATTTTACCTTTTCTTTTTTTCCTCTAATCACCTTTAATTATCTCCTTTTTTATTCAACGTGCTTTTAAATAATCCGATAAGACTTTTGCAATGTAGTCTACAATAGCAACAATTTTAGAGTAAGCCATTCTTTTGGGTCCTATAATTCCCAATGTACCGTAAGATTCTCCAATTTGGTATTCTTTACTTACAAAACTGTACTCTTTCAATTTTTTTTGTTCATGTTCACTGCCAATAGAAATAAAAACTTCATCTTTACCCGCACCGGAAGATTTTTCCATAATATGAATAATTACATCTTTATCTTCAATTAGTTCCACTACGCTCTGAAAATTTTCAGGATTTTCAAATTCGGGCTGGCTGATAACATTTTTTGCCCCTGTAACTATTATTCTTTCTGATTTAATATCATCTTTGAAAAGCTTATCAACAGAATCAACGAACAGCCTAATAATTGGTTTTTGATCTTCAACTACATCTTTAAATCGATCTTTAAATGTAGCTCTTATATCTGCAAGTGTTAATCCGGACAGGCGCTCATTAAGCAATGTTTGAACTGAGATAATTTGTGAATCTTTAATTTCAGTTGATAGCTCCATTGTAATTGTCTTTACCAACCCAGATTTAATTGTAATAACAATTAGTATTCTGTTTGAAGTTAGACTAACAATTTGAATTTTATCTAGAATTCCGGATTCAAGGTTCGGATATGTAACGCATGCAAGCTGTTTTGTAATCGAGCTTAAAAGTTTAGAGGTTAATTTAATGAGATCATCAGTTTCATCTATTTCAAGATTAAAGCTTTGCTCGATTAACCCTTTTTCCCTTGACGGAACTCTTTCTATGTTCATTAACGAATCAACATAGTATCTGTAACCCTTATCCGTTGGCACTCTACCCGCAGATGTATGCGGGTGATTTATGTATCCGGAGTCTTCGAGATCAGCCATAATATTTCTAACAGTTGCCGGCGAAACACCAATATCATATTTTTTTGTGATGTTACGCGAGCCCACAGGAGTTGCTGTAAGAATAAACTGCTGCACAACCGATCTCAAAATCGTCTTTTCTCGTTCGTTTAAGTTTTCTTTATCCATATTTAATCATTTCTAAAATCAGCCTAGAAATATATTAAAAATAGCTGATTTTTTTAAGGCATTCAAAGAAATCTATATCATACTTGCGAAATATGTTAGATTCAAAAGTTAAAAGTGTGATTCATAGTAATTTTGATAAACTATTACTAAATACTAACTTTTCTTAATATGTTTTACTACTTATTATTTTTAAAGGATTTTTTTGGATTCTACTTACGAAAAAGCTGGTGTAAGTATTAAAGCTGGCGAAGAAGCCGTGGTTAAAATAAAAGAGCTTGCTAAATCAACTTTCAATAAGTCCGTACTTTCAGACATCGGACACTTCGGGGCTTTTTATCAATTAAACCTAAAGGATTATAAAGAACCTGTTCTTGTTTCGAGCGTTGATGGTGTTGGAACAAAATTGAAGATCGCTTTTGCAATGGGCAAGCACAATTCAATCGGGCAGGATTTGGTGAATCACTGTGTTAACGATATTGCGGTTTGTGGTGCGGAACCGCTTTATTTTATGGACTATCTGGCATTCGCAAAATTAGACACAAATATTTCTACCGAAATAGTAAAAGGATTTTCAATTGCCTGCAAAGAGAACAGTTGTGCACTTATCGGTGGTGAAACAGCTGAAATGCCTGGGTTCTATCAAAATGGTGAATACGATATTTCCGGCACTATTGTTGGCCTGGTTGAAAAATCAAAAATTATTGATGGGAGTAAAATTGAATCAGAGGATATTGTAATTGGAATTACCTCGAGAGGATTACATACAAATGGATATTCGCTTGCCAGAGATGTATTACTGAAAAACTTCAAACTTGGAGAAAATATTGATACATTGAATAAAACACTTGGTGAAGAACTTTTGCAAATTCATAAATCGTACTTAAAAGTTATTAAAACACTTAAATCGAATGTAAACGTAAAGGCATTTGCACACATAACAGGCGGGGGAATAATAAGTAATATAAAAAGAGTTGTTCCATCAAATTATAATCTTAAAGTTCAATGGGGCAATTGGGAGCCTTCACCAATATTTAAGTTAATTCAGGAGACCGGAAAAATAGCTGATGACGAAATGCGAAATGTATTTAATATGGGAATTGGATTAGCTGTAATTGTGTCTAGAGATCAGGAGGAACTTGCGATCGAGCTTGCACGAGAATGCAATGAGCATCCACTTATTATCGGTGAAATAGAATAATATTTTATACCAAAAATGTTTATAGATACACACGCACATCTTTTCTATCCAAATTTTGATGAGGACCTCGATCAGGTAATTCAAAATGCGAAAGAGGAAAAAGTAGATTATATTTTAGTCCCCTCCACAGATTTAAAAACAGCTCAACAGGTAATTGAGCTATCAGAAAAATACGAATTGATTTACGGTGCTGTGGGTATTCATCCCCACGATACAAAAGATTGGGATTCTTCGTTCATTTCAAAGGTAGAAGAGCTGGCAAATCATAAAAAAATTGTAGCGATTGGTGAAATCGGACTTGATTACTATTACGATTTTTCTCCGAAAGAGAAACAGATCGAAGCATTCAAATCACAAATTGAACTAGCTCTAAAGCTTGATTTGCCTGTTATAATACATAACCGCGACTCGAATGTGGATATGATGGAGATTATTCGAAGTTACTGCGGAGCGGGATTAAAGGCACAATTTCATTGTTTTAACGGATCGATTGATGATGCAATTGAACTTGTTAGCATGAATTTTATGCTTTCATTTACAGGTAATATTACATTTAAAAAAGCAGATGATTTACGAAACATTGCAAAGCACATTCCACCTGATCAGATTCTGCTTGAAACTGATTCACCTTTTATGACACCTGTTCCTTACCGCGGGAAAAGAAACGAACCTTCCTACGTAAAATTTATTGCCGAACAAATTGCCGAGCTTCACAATTTAAGAATTGAAGATGTAGCTCGTATAACTTCGTTTAATGCATTCAGAATATTTGGAATTGGCAGCAAACCCGGCACAGTTTTTACCTACAAGCTCGGTGATGCGCTATATATTAATGTTACAAATCGTTGTAATGCGCATTGTGTTTTTTGTAAAAGAAAAGACGATCCGATTTTGAGAGGTTACAACCTGGAAATGGAAAGAACCGATGAACCCGACGCAGAAGTATATATTAAAGAAATAGCTGATCCAAAAAATTATAAAGAGATTGTCTTTTGTGGCTACGGCGAGCCTACTATAAGATGGGATGTGGTAAAAACAGTTGCAAAATATATTAAAGAAAATGGCGGCAAAACCCGGTTGAACACAAACGGACATGGCAGTGCAATTAATAAAAGAGATATTACTCCTGAACTACACGGCTTGATAGATGTAGTTTCAATTAGTCTTAACACATTCAATCCCAAACAGTACAGCAAGCTGATGGGTTTGAACGTCTCTTTTTTTAATGATATGATAAACTTCGCAAAAAGTTCCAAACATTTTGTAGAAAAAGTTGTTATGAGTATAGTTTCTGTTAATGAAGTGGATATTGAACGCTCACGGAAAATTGCAGAAGAAAATATTGGAGCCGAGTTTAGAGTTAGGGAGTATTTTTAATTTGAACTTCCTGCTGGAGCATAGATTTAAAACAATAGCTGTATTCCTTTTTATCCTTCTTTCCAATATTCCCGCTTTATCACAATCAGGCATCAAGGATGTAGAATCCAGTATCAATAAAATAATTGATGATCCATTTTTTGAACGTTCCACAATAGCAATAGACATTTTTGATTTAACAGATGGCATATCACTTTTTCAGCATAATAATAAGATGCTTTTGCATCCTGCATCAAATATGAAAATACTTACATCAATTACTGGATTGATAAACCTTGGTGAGTACTACACATTTCGCACTGATCTATTTCATACAGGCGTAATAGCAAATGATACTCTCTATGGTGATATTTTTGTTGTGGGAGGTTTTGATCCTGATTTTACAACATCAGATTTGGATTCATTAGTTCGCATTGTAAAATCATTGGGAATAAAATTTATTACCGGTGGAGTGTACGGCGATGATTCTAAAAAAGATTCAATATACTGGGGAGAAGGTTGGATGTGGGATGATGATCCCGCACCAAGCGCACCATACTTAAGTTCACTTAATATAAATGATAATTCAATTGAGGTTTTTGTTGAAGGAACTGAAGTTGATTCACCTGCAAACGTCATTCTAATTCCGGAAACCGATTTTGTTTCAGTTGAAAATAACTCAAAAACAGTTTCGGCAGTTCAACCAAACAGATTTATAATTGATCGTGATTGGATTGGAAGAAAAAATAAGATTATTATTGAAGGGGAAGTTCGGAATGCTGCTGTAATTGATTCAACTGAACACACAGAAAAAGTTAATCTGATTTTTCCGGAACAATATTTTATTAATCTTTTTAAAGAGCATCTTGCTAAAGAGGGAATTACAATCAAAAGGCAACCTGAATTAAAACGTCTTACAGAAAATTCTGTTTATTTAAATTCCATTTTCAGATCAATTGATACTGTGATAGTAGATTTAAATAAAGAAAGTGATAACCTAAATGCAGAAATGATAATTTATGCAATTGCATATAAGGATTCCGGAGCACCAGCTTATGCAAAAGATGGCTTAGCTGCAATTTATAGATTAATTGATTCACTTGGATTGGATTCTGAAGATTACCATATTGCAGATGGTTCAGGTGTTTCACATTATAATCTAATAACCGCTGAACTCCTAGTTGAAGTACTAAAATATATTTATTACAAAAAAGAAAATTTGTTTGATTCATTTTACAATTCTCTTTCAGTTGCAGGTATAGATGGAACACTCGAAAGACGAATGTGGAATACTTCCGCAGAAGATAATGTACATGCAAAGACAGGTACACTTAAGGGCGTGAGCTCTCTCTCAGGCTATGTGACTGCAAAAAACGGAAACCTAATTGCTTTTTCTGTTTTAATTCAAAATTTTGTTGATAGCTATTCCGTTGCCCGACGATTTCAGGATAAGATTTGTGTTTTGCTTTCCGGATTGGAATAGTCAGATTCCGGACAACTTGCCTGCCGAACAGGCAGGGCCGGAATGACATTGTGTTTTATCAGCAATCAAAACTGACTGTCATTCCAGCAAGCCTGCGAATTAGATCAGGACGCGTCGGGAATCTTAGGTAACATAGTAAGATATTTTCTTGCAATAATTTAACAGAACAGATTCCGGACTCGTGCCGATTTACGGGACTTCGCCGGAATGACACTGTGAATTATTATTAATTAAAATTAGCCGTCATTTCCGCGAACGAAGTAAGTCTG
>CBDUAV010000008.1:0-44893 GCA_965365225.1 uncultured Ignavibacteria bacterium
AATGCAGAAGAATCAACAAATAGAATAGTAAAAAATTACAAGGGTGATTCAAAAATAATATCTTGCAAAGTCGATATTTCAGATGCAGAAAAAATTAAAAATTGTGTTGAACAAATTGTAAGTGAATTTGGGGGAATTGATATACTCGTAAACAATGCTGGAATCTGGAAAGAAGCATCAATTGAAAAAATGAGTCTGAAGGAGTGGGATGAAACGTTAAACATTAATTTAAGAAGTGCTTACTTATTTACTAAGTATGTTGTTCCACAAATGAAACTGAATTCGTACGGCAGAATTGTAAATGTCGCATCTACAGCAGGACAAAGAGGTGAAGCTCTTCACTCACATTATGCTGCTTCAAAAGGAGGAATGATTTCTTTCACTAAATCACTTGCTGCAGAGCTCGGCGAATTTAATATTACTGTAAACTGTGTAGCACCCGGTTGGGTTTATACAGATATGACAAAAAAATCGTTGGAAGAGAAAGCTTGCTTTGAAAAAGTGATTGGAAATATACCATTGAAAAAAATTGCACAACCAGAAGAAATTGCAGGTCCAATACTTTTCTTAGCTTCTGATCTTGCTTCGCATATTACAGGTGAAATATTAAATGTTAACGGCGGTTCGGTTTTATGCGGATAAAAAAAATGGAATAAAATGGATTCAAATTTTTTAGCTGAACTACATCCGAAAATTGTTCATTTTCCAATTGCACTTTTATCTACTTATGCAATACTTGAGATCATTGGAGTTTTGTTAAAAAAAGATTTTATGAATAAAAGTGCATTGCTGCTTTTGTGCATAGGTGTAGTTGCTGCTTTCTTTGCAGTACTCTCAGGCAGTGAAGCTTTTTCATCTTTTACATTGTGGACTAAAGAAAGCACAGAAGTCTTAGATGAACATCAAAAATTTGCAACTTTTTTACTATGGTTTTCTCTAATCGTTTGTGCTTTGAGATTGTTTTTAACCTTAAAGAAAAAATTTATTGGATTTAAAAAATTTGTGTTCATAATTTTCTCATTAATTATTTTATTTCTTGTGTATAATACTGGAGAGCAGGGAGGCAAATTAGTTACTAAATTTGGAATTGGAATTGAAACAAATTTGCAGAAAAAAAACGATCGTTAAATCATGAAATCATTCGATGTAATTAAATACTTATTGTTAGTTTTTGTCTTTTTTAACCTGTCACTTTTCGCCGAAGAACCGCCTGCAAGTAAAGCCGTTGGGGTTTTTCTAACTGCTGGTGTCGGACCACGGCTACCAGTTGGAGATTTTGCAAATACTACTGATCTCGGTTATGGAATTAATGTTGATTTATCTTATACAGATAGTGATCATTTACCCTTCTTTATTTTTGCCCGTCTTGGGTTTGAACAATATCCTGGAGCGCAGGATTATTATTTAAGTTCCGATTATTCCAACTTTTCAACAATGATTATTCCTGCAAGTCTAGGCATTAGGTATTATTTCAGTCCTTTAGTTGAAAGTATAGTCTTATTGATTCCAGTTATTGAAGCATCCGCATCAGTAACTTATATGCAAAGGTTACATGAATTTAAAATGGGCACAGGTAGAAATAATTTTAGAGAAGAACTTTTTAAATTCGGTGCAAGCGCAGGAGTTGGAATTTCAATGTTTATAGTGGAAATATTAGCAAACTACAATTACTTTGAATCCAACCAGTACGTATCATTTAATTTAAATGTGAGACTACCATTATTCGTTAATTTATGAGGAAATTAAAATGAACTACAATAATCTTCTTTTTGAAATTAATGATCATACGGCAACAGTAATTGTGAACAGACCAGATAAGCTGAACGCTTTAAATACCGAGACTATTAATGAACTCGAAAGCGTATTTAAGGAGATAAATATAAACGATGATGTTTTTATAGTTATCTTAACCGGAAGCGGAGAAAAAGCATTTGTTGCAGGAGCAGATATTTCAGAATTAAATAAGCTTGATGTTTTAAGTGCTAAACAGTTTTCTGAACGTGGCAATTTTGTTTTTAGTTTAATTGAAAATTTGGATAAGCCTGTAATTGCTGCTGTGAATGGGTTTGCTCTCGGTGGCGGATGTGAGTTTCCACTTGCCTGCCATATTCGAATTGCCGGTGAAAATGCAAAATTTGGGCAGCCTGAAGTAAATCTTGGTTTAATTCCAGGTTACGGCGGAACTCAGCGTTTTGCGCGAGCTGTAAATTCTGCAAGAGCACTAGAGTATATTTTAACCGGAGACATGATTAATGCAGAAGAAGCCTTTAGGATTGGTTTAGTAAACCGTGTTTATCCACAGCCAGAAATGATGAACAAAACTTTGGAGTTTGCTGGTAAAATTGCAGGCAAAGGGCAGCAGGCTGTTAGACACGCATTAAAGGCTGTTCGTGCAACTCATCAAATGGCGCTGGCACAGGGATTAAAGTATGAAGCAAGTTTGTTCGCACTTACTTGCGGTACTGAAGATTTCAAAGAGGGGACTGCAGCATTTTTGGAAAAAAGAAAACCTGATTTTAAAAATAAATAGATAACTTATTTGATTATAAATTTCGAATTGGCACGTTGAAAATTTTCCAGCAGAAATTCCTGTGGATTTTATTTATTTCTGCAATAGTATTACTCACTGCAAATATAATAATTGAATTTACTTTAAGGAAAAATAATAGCGTGGGTGAGCTCTCCGTAACTTCAGATGATTTGCAGAATCGTTTTGAAACTACATTAAATAGTTTTGGCTTGAAAGATGAATGGCTGAAAAAGAAAACAGAAATAGATAAAACTTCAAATAGAAATTATCCTTTATACAAAGTAACACTTCCAAACGACCTAACAATTCCCGAAGTATTATTAGAAGTTTACAACGAGTTTAAAAAAGACAGCCTTATCATAGAATCGATTGAGAAACGTGCAGGAGAGAAATCAACTTTGGCACTTAAGGAAAATAATCTGATACTGCTTTCAGCAGAATTTAATTACGGCAAAAATATAAAAAGGGAAAGGGGTGCTGTAGCCTTTATTATAAAAAACATCGAACTGGATAATCTTGATGATTCACTGTTAATTGAATCCGCTGAAAAGTTCAATGTACTTATGACACCATCGGAAGAAAACCTCAATAAACTTTCATTTATTAAAGAGAATAAAAAAAACTATTCAGTAATAATCAGCGACGAAATTAACGAAGCAATTTACAAGTTGAATGCTTCATATTCACACCTGAGAATTTTAAACGTTATTAAAGCCCTTTCTGTTGATTATGCGAATGCATCCTTTTTTATAATTGATGATAGTTTTGATTTCTACCAGTCAGATAGCTTTGATTATTTTAATAATGAAATTGTAAAGCGAAACATTAAATTATACAAACTTTCAGATTTTATTTTGCTTGATGATGAAGAAGATATATCTGAAAAATTTAACAGCTACATAAAAGAATTGAAAAGGGGAGAAACCAAGGTTTTTGTTTTAACAAAAGAAGTTTATTCAATGCTTACAATGGAAATTTTGCTCTTCAAAAAATCAGGGGTGAAAATAATTAATACATCTGAGATTAAATGATAACTTTTAGTACGAATACATTTGGTTGTAGTCTACAATAATTAATTCACCTAAGTTTAAATTTTTTAATTGTTCCCGGATCTTTTTTTCATCTCCGCAAAGCACAATTATTGCGGAATCAGTATTTATGCTTTTAATTGCTTCTTTGTTTACTTCTTCTATTTTTACATTTAATACTTTGTCTAAAAAAGTCTCAAAATAATCATCTGTCAAATTGTGAATAATCTTACTTCCAAAGTTTGATGCAATTTGTGAATAAGTCTCAAAATTTAAAGGAAACCTGCGAGAGATTGACGATTTTGCAAAAGCTAATTCTGTTTCTGTTATTCCGTCAGAAATGTTATTTAGCTCATGTAATATTTCATTTATAGCACCCGCTGTGTTTTCAGTGTTTACAGAGGTTGAAACAGCAAAATAAGTATCATCCTTAAAGTAGTTAAACCTTGAATTGATTCCATAAGTATAGCCGTGCTTCTCTCTTAAGTTTAAATTTAACCTGCTTGAAAACTGTCCGCCTAGAATCAGATTTAATATTTGTTTTTGAAAATAATCTTTATCATTCCTTTTACTAGAGAGGTGCCCGATACGTATTTCAGTTTGAACAGATTCGTGTTTGTGCAGCACGTAAATTTTGCGCCCATTTATATTGTTTTCGGGAGATCTGTGAGAAAATTTTTCTCCAGCTTTCCAATGTTGAAAAATGTTTTCAATTTGAGATATTAATCTTTCGTCTTCAAAATCGCCAACTGCCACAATAGATGTATTATGTGGATTGAATAATCGCTTATAGAATTTTCGAATGTCCTCAATTTCAATTTGACTCAATGAGTCTTTGATTCCGATTACAGGAAATGCATAGGGGTTTTTTCTACCGAAAAGGAAATATTCAAACGCGCTATTTGCTATATAATCCGGCTCATCTTTTAATTGTTCAATTCTAGTCTGGACTTTTCTTCTCTCTCGTAAAAAATCATTTTCTTTAAAGTGGGGTGACAGAATTACTGATGATAATAGACTTAGCGCAAAATTAAAATTTTCCGAGAGTGTTTGTAATGATAAAATTGTAATATCGGAATCTGAGTGTACACTGAAACGTGCGCCAAGGTATTCAAACTCATCTGAAAGTTGAAGCGCATCAAACTCACCTGCACCTTCATCTATACACATTGAAGTTAGATTAGAAACACCAAATTTAGATTTTGGATCAAATTTACTACCACTGTTGATGATGAAATTAATTCTAATAATTGGCAGTTCGTTTTTTTTAACAATATAAATTTCTGCTCCGTTTTTCAGCAGATGTTTTTTATACTTGGGTAGTAAAAAATTTATCTCCTTTCCCGTTTCGGGTCTTTTATCTCTTCTAACTTCCATTTTTTCCTTTTGGAATAATCCTTAACTCAACACAATTAGCTTTTAGATATTTTGCTGCAGCGTGTTCAACATTTTTTTCTGTGACAGAATTATATCTTTCCAGATCGAGCATAAATGAATTTGGAATACCGAAATAGAAGTTATACAAATTTAAATGATCTGCAAGTGTATCTAAATTTTGTAATGAATAAATAAAACTTGATTTAATTCCATTTTTTGATTTTTGTAATTCACTATTTGAAATCCCATCATTAACAATTAAATCGATTTCTTCGTTAATAACTTTATTTATTTCATCTAACGATTTGCCAGCTTTTGCGGTAGCAACGATCATAAAATGTCCGGCGTATTTTCCTGAAAACTGCATTGCATAAATATCCTGGGCTATTTCAAGTTCGAAAACTAATTTTTTATGCAGCCGCGAATTTTTTGATCCTGCAAGAATGTCGGATAAAATATCTAATGAAGAATCATCTTCCTGAAATGCTTTAACAGTGTGCCAGGCTAAATACAACCTTTCGAGTTGTACGTTATCATTGTGTACTATTTTTGGGGAAGCTTTTAATTTTTGATCGGTGGTAGTAACAGTTTCTATCTTTGAACTAGATTGAATTGGTTCGAAATATTGTGAAATTAATTTTTTTGTAGTTTCTAAATCAAAATCGCCTGCAACAACTAGTGAAGCATTATTGGGAGAATAATATTTGCTGAAAAATTTTTTTACATCATCCAGATTGTAGTTTTTAATATCATTAAGATTTCCAATTGTTGCCCAGCTGTATGGGTGTCCTTCCGGATAAAGATTTGAAATAAGAATTTCCCATGCTAAACCATAGGGCTGATTATCGTACCTTTCTAGCCGCTCATTGTAAACCACATTTTTTTGATTATCAAGCTTTTCCTGATCTAACGAGGCAAGTAAAAATCCCATTCTATCCGATTCTAACCACAAAGCTAATTCGAGCTCATTAGATGGAAGTTTTTCAAAATAATTTGTGCGGTCAAAACTTGTCGAACCATTTAATGTACCCCCAGCTTCCTGAATTAATTTAAAGTGCATTTCTTTAGGAACATTCTCCGAACCTTGGAACATCATATGTTCAAAAAGGTGAGCTAAACCGGTTTTACCTTTTATTTCTTGTGCGGAACCAACTTTATACCACAGATTTACTGCAACCAAAGGAAAAGAGTTATTATTGTATAAAATAACTTCAAGACCATTTGCTAAGGAATATTTTTCACAATCAATATCGAGCAGATTCATTTAATTATTTAAGAGATTATTAGGGAGTAAATAACATCTAGTACTCAAATATAGTGAAATAGTCAAGTTGAGTTTTTGAAAAAATATTACCTAATCTTGATTCTTTTGTAAAGATAAAAACCTTTTTTTAGGCGATTATATATTAAATGAATATTATTTTTTAATTTTCTTTTAATTGCTACTTGAATTCATTCCATATAAGAAGAATATTTGCTTAGGACAAAATAAAAATTGTTGTCCTGGGGCGAATAAACTAATGAGTAAAATGCAAACTCAAACAAATCACTTCTTAATATTTTCATCATTTAAAACAAAAGGAGAGGATACATGAACATTCCTTACAAGTACATCATTACGTTCTTCCTTCTTCTTTCATTTACCGCTTTTGCAGAGACATATACGATCTCTGGTAAAGTCGTAGATGGAAGCACCGGAGAAGCACTGATCGGAGCTAATGTTTATCTGCTCGGTACAAGCTGGGGCGCCGCATCAGATGCAAATGGTAACTATACTATTGTTGCAGAACAGGGATCCTACGCAATAACCTGCAGCTATATTGGTTATGAAACAATTGAACAGGATATTGAACTGATGGGAGATTTAACTCTCAACTTCACCCTTAAAGAGTATCAGTTTACGCTTTCTGTTACAGTTATTTCTGATAGAGCGAAGGATAGAGAAACTCCTGTTGCATTCACAGACATTAGCAAAAGAGATCTTGAATTTCAACTTGGTTCAAGGGACATTCCTCTTGTTTTGAATACTACTCCTTCTGTTTTTGCTACTGAGCAGGGCGGTGGAGCTGGCGACTCAAGAATTAACGTTCGTGGTTTTAGCCAGCGTGACTTTGCTGTTTTAATAAATGGTATTCCTGTTAATGACGTAGAAAATGGCTGGGTATATTGGTCTAATTGGGATGGATTAGGAGACGTTACTTCCTCAATTCAGATTCAAAGAGGATTAAGTGCTGTAACTCTTGCTACGCAGTCTATCGGCGGAACGGTTAACATTATTACAGATCCGACTCAACTAAAAGGCGGAGTACTTTTTCAGAATGAGATAGGAACTGCTAGTTTTGGTAAGCAAACATTATATGCAAACACAGGTTTAATAGATGGCAAGTGGGCTATGAGCTTTGGTGGTGTCCGTAAAGTAGGTGATGGTTATGTTGATAGAACATGGACAGATGCCTGGGCATATTATTTTGGTGCTGCTTATCAGATAAATAATAATAATAGATTAGAACTTTATGCAATGGGAGCTCCACAAAGACATGGACAGAGAAGGTGGAGACTTAACTTGGCAACATTCAGCCATGAGCTGGCTAGAGAAAATGGATACCAGGAAAATTGGCTCAAAGATCCTGTTTTAAGAGAACAGGGACCACTTTACAATGCCAACTGGAATGGTGTGCGAACAAGTTATACCGGTATGATGTGGGAAAGATCTTATTGGAACAATGATTTAAATCAAAGACCTGATCCTACATTCATCAATGAAAGCCAAAACTATTACCACAAACCGCTTGTTAACTTAAACTACTATTCTCAGTTTGCTAAAGATTGGAGTTTATATACCACGGTTTATTACTCTGGTGGACTTGGCGGTGGAACTGGTACTTTTGGCAGCTTGAATTATGACTTCAGCTTATTGCAGAGAGTTGTTGATTGGAATTCAACAATTGAAGAAAATATGGGCAATATTGTTTTTGATGATCCATTAGGATTTGGAGATTCCTCAAATTATGCAATCTCAACTGACATAAGAAATCAGGGTGTTTATAATCGTAGTGGAATTTTAAGAAATAGTGTTAATAAGCAGTGGACAGTTGGTGCAATTGCAAAAACATTTTGGAAAGCCACCGATGGATTGAATATGTCCTTTGGTCTTGATTGGAGAACCTCGGAAATTGAACACTATAGAGAAGTAAGAGATTTACTAGGAAATGATTTCTTCTATCATGAAAATAATGCGTTCGAAGTTTACGATCCATCTAAACGTTCTATGTTATTTAAAAAACTTGGTGATAGAATAGATTACAATAATGTTAATAAGGTAAACTGGTTTGGTGGTTATGTTCAGGCAGAATATACTGAAGAGAAATATACTCTCTATGGTAATGTTGCATTATCTACAATCAAATATGATTACACTGACTTTTTCAGAGTAGATAACCGTACAGATCCAACTGATATTTCATCCGGATTTTTGAAACAAGAAACGGATTATATAACCGGTTATCAATTTAAAGGTGGTGCAAGCTATCGAATCACTAACGAATGGGATGTATTTGTTAATGGTGGTTATGTTAATAAAGTTCCTATTTTTGACCAGGTTATAAATGATGTAAATGGTACTAAGGTAGAAAACCCAGTAAACGAAAAATTTGTTTCCTTTGAGGCAGGTGTCAATGCAAGATTGGATCAGAATAGGGTAGTCATAAAGCTAAATGGCTACTACACTGATTGGATGGACCGTGCTAGAAGTATAAATGTACAAAATGAAGATGGTAGCGATGGATTAGTAAGGTTAGATGGAATCAACTCACGCCATATGGGCGCTGAACTTGAGTTTGCATGGCAACCGGTAAGATGCTTCAGATTTGATCTTGCCACCAGTTTGGCTAATTGGACTTATGTAGATGATGTTAGTGGAAGTTACATTCCTGATTTTGGAGATCCAAATTCTGAAGAAACATACACTTACTATATTAAAGATTTGAAAGTTGGTGATGCACCTCAATTCCAACTCGCTGCTGGAGTTACTTTCTTCTTCCTAAATGGTGTGCAAGCTAATTTGACATGGAGAATATACGATAACTATTATTCGCAATTTGATCCATTTGACAGAACCGATTCTGCTGAAGTTGCAAATAACGGTGGTGTAGCACCTCAGGTTTGGCAGATACCACAGTATAACGTATTTGATCTTCATTTCAGTTACAGGCTACCCGTTACTGTTGGTGGTGTCAGAGTCAGTGTATTTGGTCACGTGTTTAACGTGCTCGATGATCTATTTATCCAAGATGCAACTGATAACAGTGCATTTAATGGTTATGAAAACTCTGATGGTGATTACTATCAACCTCATTCAGCAAGCTCAGCTGAGGTTTATTTAGGAACACCAAGATCATTTAATGCAGGATTTAGACTTGAGTTCTAAGATAAGATTTAGGTAAAAATAAAAAAGGCTGCCGATGGCAGCCTTTTTTAATTAATACTAATGCAGCAGAAGCAGAATTCTATCAAGCCTCACAGAGCCAAGTAATTTAAAGAGTTGGGAAAATGGTATATCTCTGTTCCAGGAGAAGAGTGTAATAAAAGCTTGCCCAACTACAAGATCACGCGGAACTAATCCCCAAAATCTGCTATCCAGACTATCATCACGATTATCACCCATCATAAAGTAGTAATCTTTTTTGAAAGTATAGGAGGACACAGGAACTTCATTTATGGTAACAACGCCGTTTTTTATTGAAACAACTTTTTCACCATACTCTCTGTCTATAATAGTTCGCCATTGCTCAAAATTATATCCATTTAATGGAATTGTCTGACCCTTTCTGGGAATTACAAGTGGTCCGTAATTATCTTCATTCCATGGCATTCCTTTTGGAAAAATTCGCGGCTCTGCAATTCCTTTTGGAACAGGTTTTAAATAGTTACCCCAACGACCTTTGTAGTATTTAATAAATGGTGGCTTCCAAAACTCTTTGCCATTAACAAAAACTACTTTGTCAATTATTTGAACTGTATCCCCGGGAGTACCGATACATCGTTTAACATAGTTGACTCCCAACTCATTTGGAACAAGCTGATCTCTATCGCCAGGGTACTCAAAAACCACGATATCAGTAGCTTGTGGTTCTTTGAATGCCGGGAGCCGGAAGAATGGAAGTTCTATTTCAGTAAATGGAATATACTTTGGTGATGAAGACCCATAAATGAATTTATTAACAAGAACAAAATCACCCACTAAAATTGTATCTTCCATTGAACCGGTAGGAATTCTTGTATTTTGAATAATGAAAGTAATTATAAAAAATGCGGCTATTGCAGCGAAAAAAAGCTGCCTGAAAAATTCGATCACTTTTTCCTGAAAAGTTTCAGGTTTTTTTCTTTCCTTCTTTTTCCAGAAAATTAATTTCTTCAATGGTTTTTCTGGTTGTGTGTTATTTGTTTTTTCATCCATAATTAAAATCACTTACATATTATCATTAATAGTTATGTAGCTTAAAAAAAGTCAGGATTTTGAGTCTAAAATATAAATGGTTTCGGTTATAAATTATGATAAAATTTTGACGAAATGAAGATTATTTTGTTCGCCCCTGATTTAATCAATCTTTAAACAGGCCCGTTTTCGTTTAATTCAAGCGGAATAATGTTCAATTCAATGAGAACTTTAGCTTTAATTTTTTCAAACTCAACTTTAAGTTCTTCTTTTACCGGATGAGAAGGAGGGACCTCGACTTTTAAAGGATCAACAGGTTTACCGTTTAGAAAAAATCGGTAATCAAGATGAGGTCCGGTTGATAAGCCAGTACTGCCAACATATCCTATTACCTGCCCCTGCTGAACATTTGCTCCTCTCTTTATTCCTTTAGCAAATTTTGAAAGGTGCAGATACATTGTTGTATAAACCGAGTTATGCCTTACTTTAATATACCTGCCATTTCCGCTGCCATAGCCGGCATCGACAACAATGCCATCACCGGTTGTTCTTACCGGAGTGCCGATTGGAGCCGCGTAATCCACACCAAGATGTGGACGGCGAACCTTTAAGACAGGATGAAGCCGGCTTCTGCTGTAACGCGAACTAATTCTACCATACTCGAGCGGTGCTTTTAGAAATGCTTTTCGCAGACTATTCCCATTTTCATCAAAAAACTGATAAACACTGTCCTGAATAAATGGTATGGCGTAAAACTCCTTATTATTATGCTTAAAATAAGCACCAAGAATTTTTCCTATTCCTACAAATCTTGAACTATCCTTTCCATCAGCAGATTCAATAAATTCTTCTTCGTATATAACTTTAAAGTAATCTCCTTTTTGCAAATGATAAAAATCTACCTGCCAGGCAAAAACCTGCGAAAGTTTTATTGCAAGTTCAGGCGAAGCTTCCGATTTCATCAATGCAACGTAGAGCGAATGTTCAATTTTTGCAGAACGAGTATTAATTTTTAGACTAACTTCTTTATTGCCTTCATAAACTCTAACAATATCATTTAAATCGAACACTACGAAGTCAGTAGGATTTTTTTCGTAAACAAAATAAATTAAATTATCTGTGGTATCCTCAGAAAAGAAGGTGTGATAAGTATTGCCCGTCCTGATTTTACGAACATCAAAAACATCTTTTGAGCTTTCAACAATTTCTGCAACTTTTGAACCTGCAATTCCATTTGAAAGTAAAATATCGGAAAGTGTTTCATTTTTAAGTACAGAGTTGGTTTGAATTATTAACGAATCAGAATAAAAACCGAATTGATTTGGCTTTGTTTCAACTTGTTCAACTGAAACTGTTTCTGTTTCTTCACGGGATGAACCAAGCCATCCCCACAAAATAAAACTTAGTGTAATTAAAACAAGACTGAAATAAAATAATCTGAAAAATATTGTAGTGTTTTTTCCTGCTATCACAATTCCTTAGAAATCATTAAAAATTAAAGCGCAACATAGGGCTAAATAGATAAGATTTCAAACAGTAAAACTAAGCAAAATCAAATTTGTGTTGTCTGAGTAAATCTTTTTATTGAAATTAATTTAATCTCTTTTCAGATATGATTATTTTTATTCTTAATGGAAAACCTGTTTTTATAGTAAATCTGAGATGTTAAAAAGTAAAAAATTAGGTATTGCAATTGGTGTATTACTTTTTGCTGTAATTTTATTGATGCAGGATCTTGATCCATCAAAATCCCATTTAAATATAATGGCTGCAATTGCGGTTCTAATGGCAGTTTTATGGATAACCGAAGCAATACCACTTTCGGTAACTTCACTTATACCATTAATTTTTTATCCATTAACAGGAATACTTTCAGCAGATGAAATTGCTGCCTCTTACATCAACTCTATAATTTTTCTTTTTCTCGGTGGATTTTTAATTGCAATTTCTATGGAAGAATGGGGATTGCACAAACGAATTGCTTTAAAATTAATTACAATTTTTGGTGGCAGTCAGTCTTCAATCGTAATTGGATTTATGATATCCGGAGCATTTTTATCGATGTGGATATCTAACACTGCAACGGCTTTAATGCTGCTTCCGATTGCACTTGCAATAATTTCGAAATTAGAAGATCAGTTTGGTGAAAAACAAATACAGAATTTTTCATTCATACTTCTTTTATCAATTGCTTATTCCTGCACATTAGGTGGAGTAGCTACGCTTGTTGGCACACCGCCCAATCTTGTTTTTGTTAAAACCCTTAACATTTTATTTCCCGAAGCTCCAGAAATTTCATTCAGCAGTTGGATGCTGCTTGCTGTTCCTGTTTCGCTAATTATGCTTTTTTCAGTAGGATTTTTACTAACCAGGGTCTTATTCAAGATCGATAAAAACGTAAAGCTCGATACGAATTTTATTAGGAAAGAATACAGCAAGCTTGGAAAAATTTCGTTCGAAGAAAAAGCAGTTAGCATTGTTTTTTGTATTACGGCTTTTCTCTGGATTTTTAGAAGCAACATAAATTTTGGAATTTTTGAAATTCCTGGCTGGGCAAATATTCTTCCAACATCAAGTTTTATTAACGATGGAACAGTAGCAATAAGCATGGCGTTCATACTATTTCTGATTCCTGCAAAAAATAATAACCGTGCAATTCTAGATAATAAAGCATTTGTAAAAGTGCCATGGGGAATTATTTTACTTTTTGGCGGCGGTTTTGCATTAGCTAAAGGTTTTTCAGCAACTGGATTATCAAATTACATTGGCGAGCAGCTATCCGGACTTTCAACCTTTTCTCCAATTTTGATAATTATTATTACTGCTGCACTAATCAGTTTTTTAACCGAAATGACTTCCAATACTGCAACAACACAAATGATTCTGCCGATACTTGCTTCTGTTTCAATCGCGATGCAGTTAAATCCTTTACTGCTAATGCTAACTGCAACAATATCAGCATCAATGGCCTTTATGCTTCCTGTGGCGACACCGCCAAACACAATAATATTTGCAAGCAGCAGATTAAAAATTTCTGAGATGGCAAAAACCGGATTTGCACTGAACTTATTAGGGATAATCGTTGTAAGTCTCTTTGTGTATTTTTTAGGCAGCTTTATTTTTGATTTGAACACATTTCCGGGTTGGGCTGAGATAAATTAAAATAATCACCCAATATGGGGGTTGCTATTATCTGTGCTATTACCTAATATCAGATTGTAGAAATATACATCCACCCAAAAAATCTTGTGGAGAGATTTTTGAAGAAACTTTGGATTGCATCGTTAATGCTTTTCTTTTTTATTTCATGCCGTGAGGGAGTGATTGAACCAAATATATTTGTAGAAAATGTAAATGATCCTGTTCAGCTTAATGAACGGAACTCATATACTTTTTTGTTAAACGCAGATTCATTCTCCATGGATCTAACGGTGTTTCCCTTTATTAATTCTTCCCGTTCAAGAATAAATGTAACTTTAATTGATTACCAGACAGGCTATTTAAAAGTAAGCATAAAAGATTACGATAACCGCGAAAGGTACTCTTACTTTGCAGCAAAAGACATTTCATTCTACACAGATATAATTGATGGTTATGTACCTGAAGAAGTGAGTATAACAACCGATAATTTCAGCGGTAAGATTAAAATCGAATTGAGAAAATCTTTGTAATGCGTCGAATGAGCAACCACAAATTCATCAAATTTTAATCCTATTAACTATTTATTTTGCCAGCCTTAGATTTCTAAAAATAAAAAAATTATTTTCACTATCTTTCCCAGCATTTTTTTAACAAATATATTTTTACGAGGAATTTTTAATGAATGATTTTGTGCGAAATAATGTGTTTTTTCAAATATCTGCAGAAAAAATATCTGTTCCGGAGCGCAGTGAAATCGAAAAGAAACACACCTGGAATTTAACAGATATTTATCAAAATGATGATTGTTGGGAAAATGATTTTAAGTGGATTGAAGATAGTTTAAGCGATTATCAAAAATATAAAGGCAAACTTAAGCAGAGTGCCGATATACTTCTTTCATGCTT
Source organism: uncultured Ignavibacteria bacterium (assembly GCA_965365225.1). Lineage (GTDB taxonomy): Bacteria > Bacteroidota > Ignavibacteria > Ignavibacteriales > Ignavibacteriaceae > IGN2. The sequence continues at coordinate 14,416 of CBDUAV010000008.1, forward strand.
AAAATTTGATGACAGCATAGGCATTAAACTCGAACTTCTGCATCTTTATGCAATGCTTTCAAAAGACAGCGATTTGAGAGTGAACAAATATCAATCAATGGATGACAGGATTAAAACTCTTTACTCAAGAGTTGGAGCTGTAAGTTCATTTATCCGTCCGGAAATTCTTAATATTTCTACTGATGAATTGTTAAAAATGATAGGTTCAAATAATGAACTGCATGTTTACGAGCACAGCATAAAAAATTTATTAAGATTGAAAGATCATACTCTTTCTGATTCTGAAGAGAAAATTTTAGCACTTGCTTCTGAACTTACTCAAACACCTTACAATACTTTTTCAATGTTTACAAATGCAGACCTTAAATTGCCTTTTGTGGATGATGAAAATGGAAACTCAGTTCAGCTTTCGCATGCTCGTTTCTATTCTGCTATGTACTCTAAAGATCGTGATTTTAGAGAAAGAAGCTTTACAGGATATCTTGGAAGTTATAAAGAATATGTAAATACATTAACTACACTTCTAAACGGAAATCTCAAAACAAATATTTTTAACGCGCAGGCAAGAAATTACACTTCTGCACTTGCGGCAGCGTTAGACATAAACAATATTTCTTTGTCAATTTATGACAAGTTAATTGATGCGGCAAATAAAAATCTTTCTCCACTTCACAGATGGGCTTCCTTAAAGAAAAAATTGCTCGGAATAAAAGATTTGAAACCATTTGATGTTTATGTTTCGGTTTTTAATAAAGAGCTTGAGAAGAAATATCCTTATGAGCAATCAGTTCAAATAGTGCTGGAGTCACTAAAAATTATGGGTGAAGACTATCTTAGTTCACTAAAAACCGCATTCGAAAACCGATGGATTGATGTATATGAAACAAAAGCAAAAAAGAGCGGGGCGTATTCATCCGGGACTACATTCGGTGTACATCCTTACGTGCTTTTAAACTGGTCCGATCTATTAAACGATGTGTTTACACTTGCACATGAGATGGGACACAATATGCACTCGTATTACACAGGACAAACACAACCTTATCCTTATGCAAACTATTCAATATTTTTAGCAGAAGTTGCATCAACCTTTAACGAAGCGCTTTTATTGGATTATTTAATTGATAATTCAACGGAGAAAGAAGAAAAACTTTTTCTAATGGAGAAATATTTAAACAATATTACTGCAACTTTTTACAGGCAGGTGATGTTTGCTGAGTTTGAAAAAATAATCTATGATAGAACTGAAAAAGGAGAAGCATTAACTTCCGAGTCTTTCTGTGAATTGTATAAGGAAATATATCAGAAGTACTGGGGACCCGAAATGAATGTAGTTGATGAGGAAAGCTACACTTGGTCCAGGATCCCGCATTTTTATTACAATTTTTATGTATATCAGTACGCAACCGGTTTTGCTGCTTCCGAAGAACTCGTAAAAAAAGTAAGAGCAGAAGGGCAAACTGCAGTTGAAAATTATTTGAACTTCCTTAAAGCCGGTAGTTCCGATTATCCGATAAATATTTTAAAAGCAGCGGGTGTGGACATGAATTCTGAGAAACCTGTTCTTGCCGTTTCGGAAAAAATGAATAAAATATTAGATAAAATGGAAAATTTAATTTAACCAGGGAATAACAAATGAAAGTTTATAACAAAAAATCATTAAACGAATACCACCAATCATTAACCTACGATGATATAAGCTTAATCCCAACCGAAGTTTCAAGAATAAAGACAAGAAAAGAGGTAAACACTACTGCCGAATTTTTAGGTAACAAGCTTGTACTTCCATTGGTTTCAAGTCCAATGGAAAGTGTAACAGGAATTGAAATGGCAAAAGAACTTTCGTCACTCGGCTGTCTTGGAATTGTAAACCGGTTTGATTCATCTTTAAAGGATATTATTTCGGATAAGAACAATGGAGATGCAATTAAAGCGGTTTCCATTGCACTAAACTCAGATAATAAAACTGTTAAAGAACTTGCCGAAGCAGGTTATATAATTTGCATAGACACGGCAAATGCAAATAACCTGGAAGTTCTAAAAAAAACTGAGGAAATAAAGAACAATCATAATGTAAAAGTAATTGTTGGCAATATTGCACATGGTTCATCACTAAGACAGCTTGTTGATGCAGGTGCAGATGCGGTGCGCGTTGGTATTGGAAGTGGAAGCGTTTGCACAACAAGCATACAAACCGGAATAGGAATTGGACAGGTATCTTCTTTACTTAATGTTTACTTTGCCCGCGAAGAAAAGAAACTTGATATTAAAATAATTGCAGATGGTGGAATTAAAGGAGCAGGTGATATTGCAAAAGCTATAGCTGTCGGAGCTGATGTGGTTATGGTTGGAAGACTTTTAGCAGGAACAAGAGAAACTCCTGGTGAAGTAATTCGCTACAACGATCAGTTATGGAAAAAGTACCGCGGCTCTGCTTCTTTTGGAGTAAAAATGAAAAATGAATTTATCGAAGGCGAAGAAACAATGGTTTCATATAAAGGCGTTGTTAAAAATGTAATTAATGCTATTTCAGACGGATTGAAAAGTTCTATGAGCTATATGAACTGTCTTAATCTGGAAGAGTTAAGAAGCAAAGATACATTTGCAATCTTAAGTAATTACTCTTTTTTAGAACGATTACCAAAACCATAATTGGCAGAACAATAAATGAAATTAATAATTTTGTAAATTTTAATTGTATTTAATAAAAATAATTTCAAAGGGATGAACAATGAGTAAAAAAAGACATTCAAAAAGTATTGAACTATTAAATAAAGCAGTTGCAGATGAACTTCTTGCAATCCATCAATATATGTATTTTCATTTTCATTGTGATGACCAGGGTTACGATCTTTTAGCAGGATTATTTAAAAAAACAGCTATTGAAGAAATGACACACGTTGAAGTTTTATCCGAAAGAATTCTTTTCCTTAAAGGTGATGTTGAGATGAAGATCGTGGGCAATGTACAAAAAATTCATGATCCAAAAGAAATGGTAAAATGTGCTGCAGGAATGGAAGACGACAGCGCAAAAGAATATAACGAATGGGCAAACGAATGTGCCGCTAATGCTGATTCAGCTTCTAAAAAAATATTCGAAGATCTTGTCGCAGATGAAGAAAGACATTTCGATCAGTTTGATACTGAAATGGGAAACATGGAAAAGTTTGGTGAAAAATATCTTGTGCTCCAATCTATTGAAAGAAGTAAATCAGTTTCGGCTCCCGTTGCTAAATAAAAATTAGAAAAGAGGTTGGAATACTGTTAATTATAAAATTATTTTAATTTCATTCTTTTCAATCTAAGTGAGTTCGATACAACCGAAACAGAACTTAATGACATAGCCAAAGCCGCGAATATTGGATTCAAAATTCCAAATGCTGCAAGTGGAACTCCAATTATATTATAAATAAATGCCCAAAAAAGATTTTGTTTGATAGTACGAATTGTTCTTTTGGATAAATTAATCGCTTTCACAACGCCGTTCAAATCACCGCTCATTAAAACTATATCTGCAGTTTCAATTGCAACATCGGTTCCTGTTCCAATTGCAATTCCTACATTGCTTTGTGCAAGTGCAGGCGAATCATTTATTCCATCGCCAACCATTGCAACAATTTCTCCTTTTTTTTGGAACGCAGCAACAGAATTAATTTTTTGTTCAGGCAAAACCTCTGCTTCAAATTCATCCACCCCAATATTTTTAGCAACAGATTCAGCAGAAAATTTATTATCACCCGTTACCATAACCGTTTTTAAATTAAGCGATTTCAATTTTTTTATTGCATCACTGGCACCGGCTTTTATCGGGTCATCAATTGCTATTAATCCTTTTAATTCATTATTAATCGCTGCAAAGACAATAGTTTTTCCTGATTCCAAAAAATCAATTTCCTTTTCATTAAAATTATCAGTTTTAATTGAATTCTGATCCATCAATCGTTTGTTACCTATTATGATTTTGTTCCCACTTACATTTCCACTCAGTCCAAATCCTGTGTGACTTTCAAAATCGTCAATATGATAAAAATTAAGTTTTTTCGTTTTTGCATAATCTACTAGCGCTTTTGCAAGTGGATGTTCCGATCTCCGTTCGAGCGAAGCAATAATTTTAATAAATTCACTTTCAGCTATTCCATTTACAAAAACTGAATTTACTTTTGGTTTACCTTCTGTAATTGTTCCTGTTTTGTCGAAAATAATTGTATTAATTTTATGCCCGAGTTCCAGACTCTCGCCATTTTTAATTAATATCCCGTTTTGAGCACCTAAACCTGTCCCAACTATTATTGCTGTGGGCGTTGCCAGCCCTAAGGCACAGGGGCAGGCAATTATAAGTACAGCTACAAAATTTAAAAGGGCGGTATTAATTGAACTCTCTGAACCGAGGACTATCCATCCAATAAAAGTGGTAATTGCAATTATTATAATAATAGGGACAAACACTGCTGAAACTGTATCGGCCAATCTTTGAATTGGAGCTTTTGATCCTTGTGCTTCTTCAACCATTTTAATTATTTGTCCGAGTACAGAATTATCACCAAATGCAGTAACTTCGAATTCAAAGCTTCCGTTACAATTAATTGTACCACCAATTATTTTTGAGCCGACATTCTTTTCGAATGGAATTGACTCACCCGTTAACATAGATTCATCAACCGAAGAAAATCCTTTTTTAATAATTCCATCCGCTGGAATCTTATCACCCGGCTTTACTATTACAATGTCGCCCATTACTAGATTATTTAAATTAACCTCCATCTCAATTCCATTACGAATTACAATTGCAGTTTCAGGCTTCAATTCAATTAATTTTTTTATTGCTAAACCTGTGCGGGATTTTGCACGACGTTCAATCCAGCGACCTAACAAGATAAGAGTTATAATTACTGCAGCCGTATCAAAATAAACGTGTTTTGAAGTAAATGTGTTTGAATACAGATTTGGAAATAATGTCATCATAACACTAAATAAATAGGCTGATCCAGTCCCGATTGCAACTAGTGAATTCATATCAGCAGAGAAATGTTTTAGATTCTGCCAAAAAATTTTGAAAAAACTTTTTCCAGCAATAAAGACAACAGGTGTGGTTAGAATTAGAAGAATCTTATTTATTTCATCAGTGGTTAACGGAACAATTTTATAGAATCCATCCCACATTGTTCCCATATTAAGAAATAAAATTGGAATTGAAAGGATTAGGGAAAGTAAAAAATTTTCCTTTAATTTTTTCTCGCCATCAGTTGCGGCATCCTCTAAGAATATTCCAACCTTCGATTTTTTATTATTTTCAAGGTTTTGTGATAAATTAATTTTATATCCAGAATTCTCGACAACTTGTACTATCTCTTTAAAGTTTGAACGAGAAATATCAACATCGAACGAAGCTTTTTCTGTGGCAAAATTAACCGACACATTTGATACTCCCTCAGTATTTGATAGTGCTTTTTCAACTCTAGCAACACAACTCGCACAAGTCATTCCTTCTACAGGTGCAATAATGTGCTGTGTTTCAGTGTTACTTTTCATATTAATAAATCTATTTTCAAAAGTTTTATATTAGTTCAATTAATTAATTTAAAGCCTGCATCAACAATTGCTTTTTCAATTTCCTTTTCATTTATTTTTGTCTCATCGAAATCAATTTTTGCAATGCCGACTTTAACATCGACTTTTTTCAGATCAAGCTTTGAAAGATTTTTCTCAACCTCCATTATACAATGTTCACAGCTCATTCCTTCAATTTTAAATTCTTTTTTCATGTATCTGTTCTATATTAATGGATAAAATTAATGTTTAAAAATCAATATCAAAAATAAACAATAGCAGAAGTTTGCACATTACAGAATTAAATTTAAATGTTATAAATAAAATGGGATCAAGAAATTTTATCGAGAGGTGTTCTTTTGGGTTCTTTAAGTTTTTTAAAATCTGAAGGACTCATGCCGGTTACTTGTTTAAACTGATTTGATAGATGCTGAACACTGCTGTAACCGTTAGAGTAAGCTATTTCGCTTAGTGTATGTTCATTATAGGCAAGAAGTTCTTTAACCCTTTCAATCTTTTGATGGATTATGAATTTTTCAATTGTTACTCCTTCCTTTGATGAAAAGAGACTGCTGAGATGACTATAGTTTTTTCCAACTTCTTTAGAAAGATAATTTGAAAAATTCAATTTTTCGCTGTCCTGGTTGGGGTAATGAATTTTATTAATGATTAATACTTTTATCTTTTCAATTATTTTTGCATTTGTGTCGTCTATTAATTCAAATCCATTTTCAGAAAGAATTTCTTTAATTTTTTTATGTGGGAATAAATCTTCATTGGTTTCAAGTGTTGCCTCTCCAAGTTTTAAATTTACCACTTTCAAACCAAGTTTTGATAATTCTTCATAAACAACTTTAATGCACCGGTTGCATACCATATTTTTTATGTGCAGTGTAGTTTCCATATAATTTACTCTTGATTATTTACCTTAACTTAATAAAAAGGAAACAATTATATGTATATTCATATCGTTTTCATCATTTTGGAAGGGGAATCAAATAAATTGGAGAGAAGCCGTAACTGATTATTTTAATTGATTTTACGGCTAAACTTTACTAATTTTACATTCTGATTTTAATTGCACATTATAATTTTAATAAAATAAGTAGGTGAAAAATGACAAAGGCTGATATCGTAGATAGAGTTGCTGGTGGTACCGGACTGACGAAGTTGGAAACAGAGGCCATCATTGAAGGATTCTTTAAAACCGTAATAGATGCACTCAAAGAAGGAAAAGGAATTGAAATAAGAGGCTTTGGAAGTTACAGGGTAAAAAGGAAAAATGCTCGCCAGGCACGCAATCCTAAAACAGGCGAATCTGTTTTCGTACCGGAGCACTATGTGCCCACTTTTAAATTCTCTAAGGATTTTAAGGATATTGTTAACCAAAATATGATGGACAAAGAAAAAGGTAGCGGAAATTAATGAAAAACTTCTGCGGCGAATGCGGCTTTAAGCTTGATGGGGAATTTAAGTTTTGTCCTAACTGTGGGATCAAATTGGGTACCTTTAACGATGATGAGAAATCTTCAACTAATTCAAAACATGAAAAGATCATTGTTTGTGAAAATTGTGGAGAAGATAATTCAACTTCAAATGTGAACTGCTCAAGCTGCGGTGTTAAGTTAAAGGGAAGCATTGTTGAAAAAGAAATAGCAAAATCCAAAAGCGTTCAAAAGCAAAATAAAAATAAGCAGACAGCTAAAAGGAAAAAAGTTTCCAAAGAAACAGTTAATATTCAGGATGAAAAAACTTTAGACAGTAAAAAAATCTTATTAGTATCATCAGTTGTAATTGTATTGATTTTAGTTTTATTAGCAGCCACTGGCGTATTCGATTCGGGTTTAAAAGAGAATCAGCAACAGACTAGTAATGATAAAGGATCAGGAGTCAATCTAGCTAATCTTAATGAAATTACAGAGCTTGAAAATATTGTTAAGGTAAATCCAAATGATAAAGCATCAATTGTTCGATTGGCAAATTTGCTACAAGATTCAGGGTTATATGATAGAGCAATTATCTATTACAAAAAATATTTAGAGTTAGATCCGACTGATTCCAATGCGAGAGTTGATATAGGAATTTGTTATTATAATTTAAATGATTTACAATCAGCAATTACAGAAATGGAAACTGCTTTAAATTACCAGCCAAAACATCAATTAGCACATTTAAATCTGGGAATTGTAAATCTAACTGCCGGTAATGTTGATGTATCAAAAGAATGGTTCAAAAAAGCATTGGAAATTGATCCTAACTCACAAGCCGGTAAGAGAGCACAGGAATTATTACAGTCACATTAAATAAATTATTAATCAGGAGAATATATGCCAAGCGGCAAAAAACGTAAACGCCATAAAATGGCAACGCACAAACGTAAGAAAAGACTAAGAAAAAACAGACATAAAAAGAAATTACGTTAATTTACTTTTAGCATTACTTAGTTTTTTATAACAAAATTATTAAAAATAGTATTTAAAGCTGGTGTAGCTCAGCTGGTAGAGCAACGCATTCGTAATGCGTAGGTCACCGGTTCAATTCCGGTCACCAGCTCATTACATTAGCATAAATACTAATTGTTAGCTAAATTATTTTCAGTAATCACTTCTTAGTGTTATTCTACCAGAATAATCTACTCTTTTTAATCAAACCAATTATTTTAAATAACCTGTAATTAAGTAAAGATTTTTCTTGACTTTCGTCAAAATTTTCCATTATTTTGGGAGGTAGTGGGGAAAAGTGGTGAAAAATCCCAAATAATGGAATAGGATTTGTTTAAAGGTCAATATACATATTCAATAGATGCCAAAAGCAGGATAAGCATTCCAGCAAAATTACGAAAGCATATTTCACCCGATGCAAATGATTCTATTGTTATGACAAAAGGATTATCGAAGTGTATTGATTTATATCCCCTTAATGAATGGCAGACTATTGAAGATCGACTAATGACACTAAATCAATTTCAACCCGATGAACTTCGATTTATAAGAATGTTCGTTCAGTATGCTACTGACGATAAGATGGATTCACAATCCAGAATTCTTATTCCTCAACTATTAATTGATTACGCACAAATTGAAAAAGAAGTATTAATTATTGGTGCACTTAGAAAAATAGAAGTATGGAATCCAAAAATTTATGAAGACTATCTGGCTCAATCACCGCTTACCTATGAAGAGATAGCTGCTAAAGTAATGGCTGGAGGATGAAGCAAATACATATTCCGGTTTTACTAGATGAAAGCACTGAGTTATTAATAACTAATAAATCGGGGAACTATTTTGAAGCAACAATGGGATTTGGGGGACACACGGAGGGAATATTAAAAAAAATAAATAATACTGGAATTGTTGTTAGTACCGATGTTGATGAAAGAGCATTTATATATTGTAAAAAAAAATTTCAAAGTGAAAAAAGGATCAGGTTTTACAAATTTAATTTTTCTTTAGTTGATGTAATCGCAAAGATTGAATCAATAGAGTTCTTTGATGGTATTTTTGCTGATTTGGGAGTTTCTTCTTTTCAATTAGATGATTCCGCAGCTGGATTTTCTTATAGTAGTAGAACCGATCTCGACCTCCGATTGGATAAGAATTTAAGAAAAACTGCTGCGGATATTTTAAATGAAGAATCTGAATCAGTTTTAGCAAATATAATATATGAATTTGGTGAAGAGAAAAATTCAAGACGTATTGCCAGGGCAATTTGCAAAGGGAGAGAAATTAAAAAGATTACCAAAACTGATGAGTTGAAAGAAATAATTTTTTCAATTACAAATGCCAGATATTTCACGAAAACTCTATCAAGAGTTTTTCAGGCTTTAAGAATTTATGTAAACGACGAATTAAGTATTCTTAAAGCTTTTCTTGAAAATTCAATGAAAGTACTCGGTAAGGGAGGTAGATTGGTAGTCATTAGCTATCATTCATTGGAAGATCGGATTGTGAAAGAATTCTTCAAGTACGAGAGTTTAACTTGCGTTTGCCCAAAAGATTCCCCTGTTTGCAATTGTGGTAAAGAGCAACGACTTAAAATCTTAACAAATAAACCTATTACTCCTTCAACCAATGAGTTGCAGATGAACAGCAGAGCGAGAAGTGCTAAGCTAAGAGCTGCCGAAAGATTATGAAGCAAAATTCTAAACCGGCGATTTTTGTAATTATTTTTATCCTGGTGTTAACCACAGGAATTTTACTTGCCGCGCAGGGATTAAGATTTAAATGTGAAGAATTAATTAGAGAACGAACACGCTTGGAGGGGGAAATAAGGTCTCATAAAACCAACAAGGTTAGTCTTATCGCAAGTTATCAGATGCTTACAGCAGAAGATATAATAAAGAAATTTGCAACCGTTCAGCTTGGCTTAGTTGAAAGTGATTTGGAGTCAAGTAAAAAAATAGTTTTAAAAAAACAATTAATTGAAGAATCAGAAAACGAATTAAAAAATAAGTATGAATAATTCGCGTACACTTTTTATAACAATTTTAATATTTCTTTTTTTCAGTGTGCTTGTTTTTAAACTTATTGATATTCAATTAATAAAAGCTGATGAGCTAAGCTACTTTGCAAAACGGCAGCAGACTAATACTGAGACTATTAAAGCAGAAAGGGGCTGCATCTATGATAGAAATGATGTACTGCTTGCTTACAACAGAAATGATGTTTCCTTCTATGTCGATTTGCGAATGCTTTCAACGAATCAAAAAGAATTACTTGCAAGTGAGTTTTCAAATGCTTTTGGAAAAACAAAAAATCACTATTTAAACCAGCTTAAAAAAACCGGCAAAACAATTTGTATCGAGAAAAAAGCTCCATACGAAAAATCTAAAGACTTAATGAATTTTAAATTGAAAGGTTTTTTTTATAAAGAAGAACCCACCAGAATTTACCACTACGGAAATTTTGCCTCTCATATTTTAGGTTACATAAATAAGGAGTACGAGGGAGTAAACGGTATTGCAAAGAGTTTTGAAGATGAATTAAATGGTGGTAACGGCGCACGTTTGATTGAAAAAAATGCTGTGGGAGAAATAATCTCTGTTTCCGATGAACAAACAAAAAATCCTATTCCAGGTAATGATATTTACTTAACTATAAAAAGAAACTATCAAGTAATACTTGAAGAGGAATTAAAAAAAGCAGTGAACTCCTATTCTGCTGAGTCAGCGGTAGGAATAATAATGGATCCAAATACCGGAGAAATTCTTGCACTTGCTAATGTAAGGGATTATGATCCAAACATATATTGGAAGTATAATGATTTTGAAAGAAAAAATCGTGCGATAACTGATGTATATGAACCTGGTTCGACATTTAAAGTTTTTACACTATCTGCTTTACTAGATAAAGAAGAATGTAATGAGACAGAAACTTTAAATGTTGAGAATGGAAAATATAAATTCAGAAATTCTTATGTAAATGATACACATAGATTCCAACGACTAAGTGTTCAAGGAATTATTGAAGAATCAAGTAATATTGGTATGGCAAAATTGGTTCAAAGATTAGAAGATGAAACATATTACGATTATGTGCGTGCATTTGGATTTGGAACTTATACATCCATAACTCTGCCCGGAGAAGTTAAAGGCGAACTTCACAAACCAGCTGATTGGTCAAAAATTACTAAAGTTTTTATGTCCTTTGGTTATGGTATTTCGGTTACCCCTCTTCAATTAACAACAGCATTTTGCGCAGTAGTAAATGGCGGCACACTTTATCGACCATTGATTGTTAAAAAGTTGGTTGATAAAAATAAAAATATTGTTAATGAATATTCACCTGTTATTGTTAGAAAAGTTATAACGAAAAAAACTTCTGAAAGAATGAAAAAACTTTTAGCCGGCGCAGTTGAAAATGGAACTGGTAAGCTTGCTCTTCTCAATAATATATCCGTGGGCGGAAAAACAGGCACATCAAAAGTTATTATAAATGGTAATTATTCAAATGACAGTTACTTTTCAACATTTATAGGATTTTTCCCGGTTGAAAAACCCGAGCTAGTTTGTTATGTGCTTATCAATAAACCAAAGGGCGAATATTACGGAGGTAAAGTTTCTGCCCCTGTCTTTAAAAAAATTGTTGAGAAAATAGTTAGGGCTGAGCCAGAGAATTTTTTGGAAGAAACCAAGTCATCAGAAATTGAAAATAGAAAGTATGAAAAAGACATTTCTGAAGAAGATATTTTCGTAAGCAATGTTGATTTCGAAAAGCCAACTTTGAAAACCATAAAAAATAATGACGAACCGTTAATTAATAAAAACTTAATGCCCAATCTAAATGGAAGGACTGTTAAAGAAGCTATAACAATTTTAAACCAGCTCACACTCAATTACGATTTAATAGGTTCCGGGGTAGTTACAAAACAAAGTATTAAGCCAGGTTCGATTATCAAAAAAAATCAGGTTTGCAAAATTTATTGTTCTGATGAAACAATAAACGGAACACGGATTTATTAATGCTTTTAACAGAAATTTTAAATAGGATCCAGGTTATTCAATTGATCGGTAATCCTGCCGGAAAGCAAGTATCCAGTGTGGAGTACGATTCACGATACGTGATGAAGGGATCAATCTTTGTTGCAATTAAAGGATTCAATACAAACGGACATCTTTTTATTCAAGATGCTTTAAACAAAAATGCAGCAGCAATTGTAGTTGAAGATAATAATTCAATAACCGATTCAATTATAACGGGTTTGAATGCCGTAAAAATTTTAGTAGCCGATTCAAGGAAAGCATTGGCTGAAATTTCTAGCCTGTTTTACGGTGAACCATCAAAAAACATGAATTTGATTGGTGTAACCGGAACCAACGGAAAAACAACCACGGCTTATTTTATAAAAAATATTTTTGAATCCGCAGGAAATCGAACTGGATTAGTTGGAACGATAATGAATTCTATAGGCAAAGAAAAAATCAAATCGAGATTGACCACACCTGAATCGAGAGATTTAAACAAGATTATTTTTGACATGAAACAGGCTGGCTGCGAATATGTTGTGATGGAAGTTTCATCACATTCGCTTGCTTTAAACAGAGTCCATAATGTTCACTTTAGTTCAGCAATCTTTACAAATATTACTGCTGAGCATCTGGATTTCCATAACAGTTTTGAAAATTACCTCAGAACAAAAAAACTTTTGTTTGATAATCTTCCAGAAAGCTCAACCGCAATTTATAATGCTGATGACCTGCATAGTATTGATGTAATTAAAAATTGCAATTCTTTTAAGTATTCTTTTGGTATAAATAAAGATGTGGATTTCAGAATCTCAGATATATCTTTCGATTTAACCGGAACATCTTTTAAACTTCATTACGAAAACAAAACACACTCGATTAAAACTTCACTCGTTGGCGATTTTAATTCCTACAATGCAGCTTCTGCTTTTGCTGCCTCAAAACTTAATGGTTTAAACGATGATGAAATAATTGAAGGTATAAAAACAACATCTCAAGTTCCCGGAAGATTTGAAGTTTTAAATAATGGAACAAGAAAAGTTATCATAGACTATTCCCATACACCGGATAGTTTAGAAAAGGCTCTGCTTGTAATTAGAAAATTAACTTCCCAAAATAATTCTGTATTAACGGTTTTTGGCTGTGGCGGAAACAGAGACAAACAAAAGAGACCCGTTATGGGAAAAATTGCAACCGAACTTAGCGACCAAGTAATAATTACTTCAGATAATCCAAGGTTTGAAAAATCCGAAACAATTATTGAAGAAATAAAATCGGGAATTATAAAAGATAATTACAAAGTAATTGAGAATAGGGAAGAAGCAATTGAAAATGCAATTAAGGAGAGCGGTAAAGGTTCTGTAATTCTTATCGCAGGAAAAGGACATGAAGAGTATCAGGAAATTGATGGTGTGAGAAAATATTTTTCAGATAAGGAAACAGCCAAACGATATATGGGAATTTGAAAAAAATTCGGTTAAATATTGAAGACTTGTTCGATGTTCCGACTGCAGTTATTTATTCACCGGATGAATTTGTAGAAGTTACTAATGTTACGATTGATTCAAGAAACGTAAAAAAAAAATCATTGTATGTTGCTATTAAAGGTGAACGATTCGATGGACATAATTTTGTTAAAAGTGCTATAAAAAATGGTGCTTCAGCAGTTGTTGTAAATAAAAAAAAACTAGCTGATTTCGATGAAATAAATGTTCCTATAATTACTGTTAAAGATACAACTAAAGCGCTTGGTCACATAGCTAAGATTTGGCGGAAAAAATTAAGTGCAAAAGTTATTGCGATAACCGGTAGTTCCGGTAAAACAACTTTAAAGGATATGCTTGCAGATCTGTTATCGGAAAAATATTCAGTGAGTAAAACAAATAAAAATAATAACAATCATATTGGCGTGCCGTTAACAATTCTAAATACAAACGAAAAACATGAAATTTTAGTAACAGAACTTGGCACTAATCATTTTGGTGAAATACCGTATACATCAAAAATTATTTCTCCGGATTACGCTTTGATTACAAATATAGGAACTTCACACATCAGGTTTTTAAAAAATAAATCAGGAGTGTGGAGGGAAAAGTCATCGTTGTTCGATGAAACAATTAAAAACAATGGCAAGCTGTTCATTAATTATGATGATCAGTTTATTAAAAAATATAATGTTAAAAGAGAATCTGCAGTAAAATACAGCTTAAAAACCAGAACCGATGTTTATGGAAAAATCAAAAAATATACTGAAGATGGGAAACCTGTGATTGAACTAAAAAGTAACGGGGGGAAAATTATAGCAGAGCTTCCGATTTATGGAGAGCACGGCGCAAAAAGTTTTATCGCAGCGGCAGCAGTTGCACTAGAATTGGGTGTTTCAAAAACCGATTTACTGGCTGGATTGAAAAAAATGAAAATGCCCGCAGGCAGAATGAATGTAATTCATTTAAAGAATTCTGTGTTGATTGATGATACTTACAATGCAAATCCTGAATCAACAAAAGCTGCAATTGAATTAGTTGGTACTATAAAAAATCATAAAAGGAAAATTTTATTCCTAGGTGATATGCTCGAGTTAGGAAAAAGTGAAATGGCATTGCATGAAAATCTTGTAGCAACCATTACTAAAACTTGTGCAGATGAAGTTTATACAATCGGTAAAAGAATGAAATATTTGAACAAAAAATTAAATGAAAAAAAAATAACAGCTAAACATTTTAGAAATAGAAAATCATTACTCAATCAAATAAAAAAAATGAACTTCATAAATTCTGTTATTCTTGTAAAAGGGTCCCGCGGAATGCAGATGGAAGAATTTCTGAAAGCAATAAAGCAGAAAGTTAATTAATGCTCTATTACCTGTTTGAATACATAAATGAAATATATGCACCACCGGGTTTTGATATTTTCAGGTTTTTAACTTTCAGATCTGCGCTTGCTGCCATCACAGCATTATTCTTGGCTTTTTATTTGGGCCCGAGAATTATCAAACTTTTGCAAAAGTTTCAGATTGGTGAAGCAAAAAAAGAAGACGCACCCAAATCGCATTGGTCTAAAGCAGGAACCCCAACAATGGGTGGTTTAATTATAATTTTTTCAGTTGTGCTGCCTGTTCTGCTTTGGGGCGATCTTAAAAGTACATATATAATTTTAATTCTTGCAGGCACAGTTTGGCTTAGTGCTGTTGGATTTTTAGATGATTATCTGAAAGTAATTAAAAAATTTCCCAATGGACTAATTGGAAGGTATAAACTTTTAGGACAGATACTAATTGGACTGGCGGTCGGATTAGTGATTTATTTTTCACCTGAATTTGCCGAATTCAATACGCTGACTACCGTTCCATTTTTAAAAGATGTTAATCTTGATTTATCAATATTATACATACCTGTAGTAATATTTATAGTTACTGCAACATCAAATGCAGTCAATTTAACAGATGGCTTGGATGGTTTGGCAATTGGAGTTGTAGCGATAGTGATGATAGCTCTTGCGGTTCTGAGTTATATAAGTGGCAACGCAATCTTTGCGGATTATTTAAACATCATCTATTTACCGGGTTCTGGTGAACTAACTGTTTTTGTAGCTGCACTCATAGGAGCATCATTAGGATTTTTATGGTACAACGCGTATCCAGCTCAGGTTTTTATGGGCGATACCGGTTCGCTTGCTTTAGGAGGTGCGTTTGGAATTTTAACGGTGCTTATAAAAAAGGAACTGTTCATTCCAATTCTTGGAGGGATATTTTTTTTAGAAACAGTATCTGTTATTATCCAACGACTTTATTTCAAATACACTAAAAAGAAATTTGGTGAGGGTAAAAGAGTCTTTAAAATGGCTCCCATTCATCATCATTTTGAAATGAAAGGATGGGCTGAACCAAAAATTGTAGTACGCTTTTACATTATCGCAATAATTCTTGCAATTGTAAGTCTTGTTTCATTTAAGATAAGATGATTGAAGTTAAAGAAAAAAAAATTAGTGTTATCGGTGCTGCAAGAAGCGGATTGGGTGCTGCAAAGTTGATAAAAAAATTAGGAGGTATTCCTTTTGTAAGTGATTCCGGTACAGAAGAAAAACTTTTGGACTCAAAATCGATTTTAGAGAATGAAAACATACATTTTGAAATGAATGGGCATACTGAAAAAGTTTATGATTGTTCGATCCTGGTTGTAAGTCCGGGTGTTCCATCTGATGCCGAAGTGCTAATAAATGCTCGTAATCAAAATATTAAAATTATAAGCGAAGTTGAATTAGCATATTACTATTGCAGTGGAAAAATAATAGCAATCACAGGTACAAACGGTAAAACAACTACAACTAGTTTGTGCGGTCATGTTTTCAATACTTGTGATTTTAAAACCCATGTTGCAGGAAATATTGGTTTAGCATTTTCTGAGGTAGTACTTGATGTAAAAGAAGATGAATTTGTAGCCCTGGAGGTTTCAAGCTTCCAACTTGATTTTATTGATCAATTTAAACCAAGTGCTGCGGTTATTTTAAACATTACTCCCGATCATCTAAACCGATATGGGAATAGTTTTGAAAAATATGCTGAATCAAAGCACCGGATATATAATAATCAAAACGAAAATGATTTTTTAATTCTGAATTATGATAACGAAACAAAAATAAAATTCTTAAAATCTTACAAGGGTAAATCGTTTTACTTTTCTTTAACCAATGAACAGGAAAATGGATGTTTTCTTTCAGGCGATGATGTGATTTTCAAAAATAATGGCAAAGAAAGCTATAGATGCAAACGATCGGACATTAACATTAGAGGAGAACATAATCTGGCGAATGCAATGGCAGTAATTACAGCGGCAAAAGCTTTTAATCTTAATAATTCTGGAATAATAAAAGCTCTTCAAACATTTGAAAGCGTTGAGCACAGGCTGGAATTAGTAAGAGAAATTGACGGAATAAAATTTATTAATGATTCTAAAGCCACTAATGTAGACTCTGTTTGGTATGCTCTTAAAAGTTTTGATGAACCATTGTTTTTAATTCTTGGTGGACAGGATAAAGGAAACGACTATGAGCAAATTAAACAGCTTGTTATTGATAAAGTAAAAAAGGTTTATGCTATTGGATCCTCGGCTGAAAAAATATTTAATTTTTTTCGCCCAAAAGTTAAAGTGGAAATCAAGGAAACAATAGAAGATGTTGTTAAATCAGCAATACATGAAGCGAGAAGCGGAGAGGTAGTTTTGCTTTCTCCTGCATGTGCGAGTTTCGATATGTACGAAAATTATGAACATCGCGGCAGGATTTTTAAAGAAGCAGTGAAAGAACTATAATGAAAAAATTAGCACTCACAATATTCTTTGTTTCGTTTGCATTGATGCTGCTTGGTTTAATTATTGTTATGAGCGCAAGCAGCACATACAGCGTATTTAAGTTCGATAGTGTTTTCTATATGTTCAACTCGCACTTATTTAAAGTTGGCTTTGGCGTATTATTAATCGTTGCTTTTTCATTTATACCCTATGAAATCTACAGAAGCCTCAGCAAACCTGCTGTATTTGCTACTCTCTTTTTGTTATTTATTACATTGATTTTTGCTCCGAGTATTAAAGGTGCTGGAAGATGGCTGGATCTAGGATTTATTTCCATTCAACCTGCGAACATTGCAATGTTTATACTTGTAGTTCATCTGGCTTTATTGCTGGAGGATAAAACAAACTTGATGGACAATTACAGACACGGATTTTTATATATGTTCATATGGATAATGCTATTTGCCGGATTGATTATGATTCAACCGAATATTAGCAGTGGAATAATGTTGGTTGCCATTTCATTAATTATGATTTATGTCGGCGGAGGAAGATTAAAACATATTTTTGTTTCAATGCTTGCAAGTGCGGCGGTCGTTGGATCTTTTGCAATGATTTTTTCGCATTCTAGATCTAGAATTATTTCATTTGTTGAATCGTTTTTTAACGGGGGCGAACTAAACTTCCAGGTTAAGCAGGCACTTTACAGTTTAGGCAGCGGCGGAATATTTGGTGTTGGCATTGGAAATAGTATGCAAAGCAATCTATTTCTTCCTGAAGCTTACGGCGATTTTATTTTTGCAATTCTTGGAGAAGAAACAGGATTGATTGGCTCTCTTGTAGTTTTACTTTCTTACTTAATTCTTTTTGTAGCAGGAATTCTAATCGCAAAAAAGGCCAGTGATAAATTCGGGCAGATGCTTGCATTTGGAATTACTCTTACAATCACACTTTACGCATTTGTAAATGTTGCAATATCAACAGGAGTTTTTCCAACTACCGGTTTACCGCTTCCATTCATTAGCTATGGCGGCACATTTCTGATTGTTATGTGCATAAGTGTTGGAATATTAATTAATATTGCTTTCACACATCACTTAAGGCAAAAAAGTAATATTGATTTAAGCATAAAAAATGATATTAATAACAGCGTTGTATGAGCAGCGATAAAATAAAATATAAATTTCTCTTTGCAGGCGGTGGCACAGGCGGTCATTTATTCCCTGCAGTTGCGGTTGCCGAACAAATTAAAGTGATGAATCCAACAGCAGAAATATTATTTGTCGGTACAAAAAATAAAATTGAAGGAACTGTAATTCCAAAGCTTGGTTATTTATTTAGATCTATATGGATTAAAGGATTTTACAGAAAGTTCGACTTTAGAAATTTACTATTTCCATTAAGGTTGATCGTTTCAATAGTGCAATCACTAATTATAAACATTGTTTATAAACCAAATGTTGCAATTGGATCCGGTGGATATGCTGCGGGACCCACAATTTGGGCTGCCTGGGTTTTAGGTGCAAAAGTAATTCTACTCGAACAAAATAGTTATCCTGGAATAACTACTCGATTGCTCGAAAGATATGCCAACGAGGTTCATTTGAGTTTTGAAGATTCGAAAAAATATTTGAAGAGAAAAGATGTACACCATTTAACAGGAAATCCTGTTAGAAAAAATTTGGGCTCAATTAGCAAGTACAGTGCTTTAAAGTTATTTGGTTTATCAATTGAAAAAAAAACTTTATTAGTGCTTGGCGGCAGTTTAGGCGCCCGGTCAATTAATAATGCTGTTAAAAAAAACATTGATACATTAATTGAAAACAATATTCAAATCATTTGGCAGACGGGGAAAAACTATTTTGAAGAATATAAGAATCTAAATAGTGATATGGTTGAAGTGCTTGATTTTATTGATGATATGAATGCTGCTTATTCTGCATGCGATTTGCTTCTGGCGCGTGCAGGTGCAACAACGATTGCAGAAATTCTAGTACTGGGCATTCCTGCTGTATTAGTACCATCGTCGAATGTTGCAGAAAATCATCAGTATCATAATGCAAAATCACTAACTGATAATTGTGCTGCAATTTTAATTGAAGATGATAATGTAACAAAGGAACTATCGAACATCGTAATTAATACTCTATCATCAGATGAAAAATTGAGTGAGCTTAAAACAAATGCTCTTTCGCTTGCAAAACCAAATGCAGCTAAAGATATTGCTGAAAGTGCAATTAACTTTGCGGAGGCAAGATGAATAACGGACCGCAGCGAAGTATATTTAAATATAATATGGCTTTTTACTACAAATCAACAATTATCTATTTCGTGGTATTCATGCTTTATGGTGTTATTCGTGGAGAGTTTGTTGAAGATTCGTTTAAACTTATTACAAAAGATCCTGTGCTGTATTTTCTTGCGATCATTGTTATAATTTCAGTTGCTTCTTTACTGTATAACTTAATTAGAAATATGTACATAGAAATAACTGCTGATAGTATTTCATTTGCAGATAGATTCACTACAAAAAAAATTAATATTGATCAAATTAAACGCATCAGGTTTTCAAAGCCAAGGAGAGCAGTTAATTCAAAATCTTTTAGAACGGCAAGAATAAAAGTTAATTCAAAAATAAGGCCTGTTATAATTCGGTTCGCTGATTTTGAAAATCAGGATGAGCTGCTCAGCCGAATTGAAGAACTAAAATCAGTTATAGAAAAGAATAGTGTTTAAGAGCATAAAAAAAATACACTTTGTTGGAATTGGCGGAATAGGAATGAGCGGTATTGCCGAAATACTTATCAATCAAGGCTTTGATGTTACTGGCTCGGACTTAACTCTAACAGGAGTAACTAAAAGATTAAGCAAATTGGGTGCAAAAATTTACGAGGGGCACTCAGCAGATAACGTAAAAGATGTGGATGTACTTGTTTATTCATCCGCAGTTGTCCCGATAAATAATCCTGAAGTAAAAGCGGCAATTGATAAAAACATTCCGATAATTAAGCGCGCTGAAATGCTTGCGGAGACTATGCGAATGAAATATGGAATTGGAATTGCAGGAACGCATGGAAAAACCACTACAACTTCAATGGTAGGATTAACACTAACTGAAGGTGGTATTGATCCTACCATAATTGTTGGCGGAAAGCTGAGCGGTTTGGGTGGTACTAATGCGAGACTTGGCAACGGAGAATTTATTGTTGTTGAAGCTGATGAATTCGATAGAACGTTTTTGAAGCTTACGCCTACAATTGCTGCGATTACAACACTTGAAAACGAACATCTTGATACATATAAAGATCTTGAAGATATAAAAATGGCTTTCGTTGAGTTCGCTAACAAAGTTCCGTTCTATGGCTTTGTTGTAATTTGTCTTGATGAAACAGCACTGCAAGATATAATTCCAAGTATAAACAAAACAATTTTTACTTATGGAACAACAGCACAAGCAGATGTGAGAGCAATCGATATTAAACACGATGGATTTCATAGTGAATTCATTGTTATTTACAAGGGAAAAAGAATAGGTAATGTTAAGTTGAATATTCCTGGCGAGCATTACGTAAAAAATTCTCTCGTTGCAGTAATTGTCGGAATGGAATTAGGAATTAAATTTCAAACAATAAAAAAAGCACTTGAGAAATTTACAGGAGTTTACAGAAGATTCGAAACAAAATATAAAAATAAGATAATTGTAATCGATGATTATGCTCATCATCCTACAGAAACCACTGTTACGTTGGAAGGAATTAGAGCAGGCTGGGATAGAAGATTGGTAGTTGTATTTCAACCGCATCTGTATTCGCGAACACGAGATTTTTATCAGGAATTCGGAAAATCTTTTCTTAACTCAGATGTTTTTATTTGCACCGATATTTATCCTGCGCGCGAAGAACCAATTGAAGGAATAAGCGGTGAATTAATATCAAACATTACTAAAAAATTCGGACACAAAAATGTTCACTATGTGAAAGACAAAAATGATGTACCTGAAAAATTAATGGAAATAAAAAAGGACGATGACATAATAGTTACAATGGGTGCTGGTGATATTTGGAAATACGGTGAAAAGTTTGTCAAACTGCTAAAAGGGAATTCAATTTGAAAGATCGAGGCAGCAAATTATTTGGATTGATTTTCTTTCTGTTCATCCTCGGCGGAATTGTTTATTTGTTGCTCGCAGGTTCGGAATCGCATGAAGAAAATAATTATGAAACAATCGAGTTAAGCGGAAATAATTTACTCAGTGAATCTGAATATTTAAGTTTTACGGAGTTGAACGATACTAATCTGTATAATGAAATATCATTGATTGATGTTAAATCTAAATTAGAAAAACATCCTTATGTAATTAAAGCTGAAGTTAGCTTCGATGGAATTAATAGAATATTAGCTGAACTGGATGAGAAAAAATTAAAAGCATTTATTATTAACAATAAAAAATTCAACCTGATTACCGAAGATGGTGAATTGCTGCCCGTTTTAAATAAAAATTTAGTAACCAGGCTTCCGATTATTTCAAATTTGAAGAAACAAAATAAAGAGCCAGTCAGCATCGAGGATTTAACATCAGCATTTAAAATTATAGATGCTGTAAAGCTAATTGATGAAAATATGTATGAAAGCCTTGCTGAGATAAATCTTAGGAATGGTGGTGACATATTGTTAATGTTTGCCGGGCTGAAGTTTCCAATCGTTTTTGGTAGGAAAAACGAGACAAAAAAATTATTAGCACTGCAAAATATCTGGAATAGTTTACTTAAAAAGCAAAATTCTACTTTCGATATTGAATACATTGATCTGCGGTATAAAAACAAAATATTTATTGGTAAAGAAAATCTACTGAACTAAAAGGATGAAAAAAGAAATAATTGCCGGATTGGATTTAGGTACAACAAAAGTCTGTGCAGTAATTGCAGAAAAAGATGAATCTAAATCTACTTTTACTGTGCTTGGTTTTGGAATAGCGGCTTCGGAAGGATTGCACAAAGGACTTGTAGCAAACATCGGCAAAACTGCCGAAGCTATAAAAGAAGCAATGGCAATAGCAACAAACCGCGCTGGTGTTAATGTGAACATTGTAAATGTTGGTGTAGCTGGAGAGCATATAACAAGCATCCGGCACAGAAACTATATTACAATCAGTAGTGTCGAAAAAGAAATTACTAAGAAGGATTTGGATAGACTTGAAGCAGATGTGAGAACGATTAGAATTCCATCGGACAGACAAATACTTCATATAATACCCGAAGAATTTTCAGTTGATCACCAACCTGGAATTGAAAATCCGGTCGGAATGTCTGGATCGAGACTTGAAGCAAGCAATCATGTTGTCTTGGCGTCCATTCCTGCAATTCAAAATATTAAAAAATCTGTCGAGCGTTCCGGATTAAAAGTAAAAGATTACATACTTCAGCCTATTGCTTCCAGCACTTCTGTGCTGGAAGAAAGCGAAATGGATTTGGGAGTTGTTCTGTTGGATATAGGTGGCGGGACAACAGATATTGCTATTTATCATAAAAAAGCAATAAAACACACAAAAGTCATTGGTATTGCCGGGAACCAAGTAACAAATGATATAAGAGAATCACTTGGTGTTGTCACTGAAGAAGCAGAAAAGCTTAAGAAAGAATACGGTTATTCAACTGAAACAGCCATAATAAAAGATGAAGACATACTAATAAAAGGAGTTGGAGCCAGAGGAAACACAAAAATTCCCATTAGCCTTTTAACTCAAATCATCAGTTTAAGAATGCGGGAACTATTTACAATAATTGATAACGAATTAAGAAGTGCCGGTTATAAGAATAAAGTTAAAGCAGGAATAGTCTTAACAGGAGGCGGATGTTTATTGCGCGGGTGTGCAGAATTGGCAGAAGAAGTATTCGGTTTACCGGCAAGAATTGGAGTACCTCAGGAACTTAGCGAAGGCTTGGCAACAGAAATTGAAAGTCCGGAGTTTGCAACAGTAGCCGGACTAATAAGAGGCGTGCCAGGAGGAAAATCAAGTGAATACCAGTTTATTAAAAGAAAAAAAGATGTGAAAAATAAATTCAGATTATTTCTAAAAAGAGTACAAGAGTTTTTTGATGAATTATAATAAACTAATCATTAGGAGGGAACATGAATAAATTCGCCACATTGGATCGCGAGAATCCATTGTCTGCTGTACTAAAAGTAGTTGGAGTTGGCGGTGGCGGCTGCAACGCTATTGGCAGCATGATTGCCCGGGGGCTGCAGGGTGTTGAATACGTTGCTGTTAACACCGATGCACAAGTACTGGAAGGCAGTAAAGCCTCACACAAAATTCAAGTTGGTAATAACATTACCCGAGGTCTCGGCGCAGGTGCGGACCCAAATATTGGGAAGAAAGCCGTTGAAGAGGATCGTGACAAAATTTCGGAAGTGCTTGCTGGCAGCGATATGGTCTTTATTACAGCAGGAATGGGTGGCGGCACCGGTACAGGCGGTGCGCCGATAATTGCTTCTGTTGCTCAAAGCATCGGTGCGCTTGTTGTTGGAATAGTAACCAAACCATTTCGATGGGAAGGTAAACTTAGAATGATGAATGCTGAATCCGGTATTCAGGAATTGCGCAAGCATGTTGATAGCTTAATTGTAATTCCAAATGAAAGAATCCTGAATATTCTTGATGGAACTGTAAACGCTTTTGCCGCATTTGATAAACCGAACGAAGTATTATACGAAGCCACCCGGGGTATTGCCGATATAATCACAGTTGAAGGTTTAATTAATGTCGATTTTGCTGATGTGCGTGCCGTGATGAACCAGAGTGGTGAAGCTTTAATGGGCTGTGGTATTGCAAGCGGTGAAAATCGAGCAATTGAGGCTGCACAAAAAGCAATTGCTAGTCCACTGCTCGAAGGTGTAAATATTCGTGGTGCTAAAAGTGTTCTGCTTAATATTACAGGATCGAGCAATCTTACTATACAGGAAATTAATGAAGGTAATAGTGTTATTTTTGAAGCAGCTGGTGAAGAAGCGAACGTAATATTCGGATGTGTTCGAAAAGAAGAAATGAACGATTATGTCTCTTACACCGTAATTGCAACAGGCTTTGATACTGCACGAAAATCATTTGCAGCAGGCTCTTTCAAACCGCAAGAAAAGAAAACCGGTGAACAGCTAAGTTTTAGAGGCGGATTTAATTTTATGGATTCTGATAGTATTGATAAAGAAGACCTCGAAGTTCCGACAATCCTTCGGGTTAAAAGTCCCTCCACCCAGTTGGATGATTCGGAAGAGGAAGATGCAGAAAAATCATTTACGGAAAATGCTTCGCGCTATAGCTGGGCCAAAGAAAAAATGGAACAAAAAGAACCTACTAAAAAAGATGATGACGAGGATGACGATGAAAGCTCTTCGTTTTTAAGAATGATTATGGATTGAGTTCAAATTAATAATTTATCATAATGAATTAACATTTGAGTTATAAGGAGTTGTATTAACTAACTATTTTTTTCAGTAATTGAGAATTAGATGTTAGTAATAATTATGCTTTTATTCTTTTCAATGGCTTTAAATATTGTCCTTATTTTTTGCAGTGTTATGAGTCACGCTGATGAAGAAATGAAGATCATCAGACTTAGAGAAGGTTTACGAACGAAGTAAATACCTTTTGAACATTGTTTTTTGAAATAAAATTTTTGGATAGGCAGGAACTTACACGAATGTATTATTCATCTGTAAGCCGTACCCCAATGAGAGGATCGCCCTCCTCCTTTCATTAAACGGCGGGATGCTAATAATTATTGACCTGCAACAGAATCGCATTCCACTCTTTTATTCCTGCTTATCCTTTTCAATATCTAATCTTTACTCATCTGTTAAACGTGCGTCAACAAAAATATATTCTTCGTTTTCCTTATCGTGTGCAATAATAATTCTGTTTGGTCGGCAGCAAGTCTCACAATCTTCAATAAAGTCCTGATCTTCTAATATTGTAAGATCTACCCACAACTGGTTTTCCTCCCCGCAGTACTGGCAAACCCAGCTTAGAACGTCGTCTGTCTGCATATTCCCTCCGGGAAAAATTTGATAAATTCTAAAGCAATGAAATAAATTTTCTATCCAAAAGCAATGTTTTATCACTTCTTTACTTGCATTTAAACTTTAAAAGTTTAAATTTTAGTGTGCAAATGTTCACTATAATATGTTTGAAAACAGCTCAAAAACGGAAGATTTATTAATTTACCAGGTTCCACCGGAATGGCGCGATGCAGCTAGGGTGCACACACTTTATCCGCCCATTCCTAAAAATACTGGCAATATTGATTTCGATATTTTCGATTTCGATATGCTTTTTAATGACCCTGCCGCAAAGGAATTAATACGTACAGGTAAAACAATAGGTTGTTTTTATATTGAGTCGCCGGGAATGCGCTCACTTCTCCGCAGACTTGATGTTGAAACTTTTGAAATGCTAACTGCCGCAAGTTCGGTTATCCGTCCGGGTGTTGCGGAAAGCGGAATGATGCGGGAGTTTATTGCACGCCACAAAGATCCTTCACGAAGAAAGTATCTTGTACCTGAAATGGAAATCTATCTCGGAGAAACTTATGGAGTGATGATTTACCAGGAAGATGTAATTAAAGTTGCTCACCACATTGCCGGATTAAGTTTAGAAGATGCTGATCTTCTTCGCAGGGCGATGAGCGGCAAGATGCGCTCGCATCACGCAATGCAAAGAATAGTAGATAATTTTTTCTCTTCGGCAAAAGCGAAAGGGTTAACTGAGTATCAGACAAAAGAACTTTGGCGGCAGATTGAATCGTTTGCAGGATACTCTTTTTGCAAAGCACACAGCGCATCGTTTGCTTTGCTTTCATACCAGGTTGCATTCCTTAAAGCACACTATCCTGCAGAGTTTATGGCAGGCGTGCTGAACAACAGCGGCGGATTTTATTCGGCGGCTGTTTACATACAGGAATCAAAACGTTTTGGCTTGAAGATTGAACTTCCATCAATAAACGAAAGCGAAAAAGAATATGTGGGAAAGGGGAGAACAATCCGCATCGGCTTAAAGGCAATTAAAAATTTATCCTATAGTGCAATAGAAAAAATAATTGAAGAAAGAAAACGCAATGGTAAATATGTTTCACTTGCAGATTTTCTTGTGCGCACAAAACTTGGTTATGAAGAAACCGCAATGCTTATAAAATGCGGTGCAATGGGATGCTTTTGCAAAACACGCCCAACTCTTATGCGGCTTTTGGATGTTTATCTTCACCGCAGGAGAATTATTGAGGAAAGTTATAATGATCTTTTTATGAATGAAACTTTTAAACTAGAAAATGAAGTACAGACAAATCAGAATTACTCCCTTGCGGGAATATGCAGAGAAGAATATGAAGCATTCAATTACATGGTAACACGTCATCCGCTTCACTTCTTTAAAGAATGGATCGAACAGCCCGGAATTGTTTCTGCAAAAGACATGTTCCGTAACCGCGGCAAAAGAGTAAAAATGATTGGCTGGTATATGACTTCGAAAAGAATAAAAACGAAGGGGGGTGAAATAATGAAATTCCTTTCTCTCGAAGATTTAACCGGAACTTTTGAAGCAGTTATATTTCCAAGAGTGTATTACCGGGTTGCAGAAATTACGCTTTCTATGGGTCCTTATTTTGTCAGCGGCAGAATAGATGTGAACGATCACACGAATCTTATTGTTGAAAATTTAAAAGTGCTTTCATCAATTGATCTGCAAGCTGGTTTACAGAAAGACAGCGTTGAACAAAATTACTATGGCGATGAAGACAAAATAACAGAAGAGGATTTTGCGCTGGCAAAAGCATTAGATCGTAAGAAACTGAAAGTGGCTTATGCCGGCTGATAGATAATGTACTGGTCAATTTGCATTAAATTCTTTATACAATCTAAATCTGAAAATAATATCGTCATAAGAAAACAGGTCTGTTGAAGCGCTTAAATTTTGAAAAATGGTATTGAATTCAACTTTCCAGGATTTATCAATTACATACCCCAGGCCAATTACTCCCCGAAATTCATTTAATTTAAAGTCAATATCTTTACCAGAATTGACAAACCATTCAAGTTGAATTGGTATATATAAATATTTTCCATCAACGGATTTGCTAAATTGAAATGCTGCTGCGAGCCGGTACCTGCTTCTGAATATAAAAGTATTAACTGAATTACCACTAAAAAATCTTTCTTCAAACCTGAAGTAATGATTTAAAGGAATGGAAAAAATAACCGGCCATTTTATCTGTACACCCTGGAAAGGACGGAATTCCCAGAGCGTAATTTTATTATCAAATGTTGAAAATAATCCCATACCACCGTGCAGAATTAAAATTTCAGTGATTTGAAAGGATGCAGAGGGACGTATATAGAACCTGTGGACTTTTTCAGAAATAAATATTATTCGGTAACCGGCATCACCGTAAGATCTCCAATTTTTATTTAGTGTGAAGCTGCCGTTAAAATCAAACCATTTCTGAAATTCGACATCAGTATTTTGTCCGTACGCTGTCAGTGAATAAGCTAAAAGGAAATAACAAATTAATTTCATCTAATTATGAAGCCGAAAGAAATATTTTTTTATCATAAAGTTGCAACCATGACTGCTTTAATTGTATGCAATCTGTTTTCTGCCTGATCGAATACAATAGAGTGCTTTGATTCAAATATATCATCCGTTACTTCCATTCCATCCAATCCGAATTTCTGATAAATTTCCTCGCCAACTGTTGTTTCCCTGTTATGAAATGCGGGTAGGCAATGCAAAAATTTAACTTTAGGATTTTTTGTAAGCTTAATAACCTCTTTATTTACCTGATACAGTTTCATTAATTTGATACGTTCTTCCCACTTTTCAGAAGGTTCACCAAGTGAGAGCCAAACATCTGTGTAAAGGAAATCAACTCCTTTTACTCCTACTTCAACTTTTTCTGTGAGAGTAATTTTTCCTTTAGTTTTTTTCGCAATTTTTCTGCATTCATTTACTAATTTTTCTTCCGGCCAATTATCTTTAGGAGCGCAGAGGCGAATATCCATTCCCATTTTTGCTGCACCGACCATTAGTGAGTTACCCATATTATTTCTTGCGTCGCCTAGATAACAAAACGAAATTTTATTTAATTTTTTCTTTGAATGCTCTTCCATTGTTAAAAGATCAGCAAGTACCTGTGTCGGATGAAATTCATCAGTTAAGCCATTCCAAACCGGTACTTTGGAAAACTTAGCAAGCTCTTCAACTCTAATTTGCCCGAATCCTCTGTATTCAATTCCATTGTACATCCTCCCTAAAACACGTGCTGTATCTTTCATCGATTCCTTGTGTCCTATCTGCGAACCGCTTGGTCCTAAATAAGTTACTTTAGCCCCCTGATCGAAAGCAGCAACTTCAAATGCACAACGGGTTCGAGTGGAACTTTTTTCGAATATGAGTGCAATGTTTTTTCCTCTTAACTTTTTCTTCTCTTTGCCTCTCTTTTTATCAGCTTTTAATTCTTTTGAAAGATCGAGCAAATAACGAATTTCTTTGGGAGTAAAATCGAGTAATTTTAAAAAGCATGTACCTTTTAAATTTTTTGCCATTCTTTATCTCCAAGTTTATTTGTTAAATACAATCTAATTTAATAATGAAAATTAAAATTTTAATTTTTCATTCTAAAATCATATAAATTTGGTTAAATCATAATTACTAAAAAAGGCTTATTATTAAAGTGTTTTTCAATTGAGTTTTTAGAAAGGATTGAAGGCGAGTTGTTGCAGTATATACGATATATTACTAAATTATTCAATTATTAATTGTAAAAGCAATAATGCTAATTGCGATTGTAAAATTTAATTAAACTTTGTAGTAGTACACTTATGATTAACCTCAATCAATATCTAGATAAAGCAATTAAAACTCCTGCAAGTACTAGATTGAAATGATTCCAAATTTTAAATTGAAGACCAGGGACATTAAAGTAATTATGCATTTTCAAAATTGTTGTTTTATTGTATCAGTATTCTATTGAAATAAGATGATTAACAGGTTAAAGCAAAACCGAGTTCTTCCACAGCTCGTTTCAGTTGTTCTTCTGATTTTTTTTAGTGTTGTTCTTGTTAACCTGGTCAATTTAGATTATCTAAAGGAAAAAGCATTTTTATTACTGGATTCTGATGGTTTTTGGGGATTAATTCTTTTTACTACGGGAATTATTTTATTGTATGTTTTTCTTTTTCCATCAACTGTTCTTGGTGCTGCATCTGGAGTAATTTTTGGTTTTTGGATTGGAGTTTTAATCTACTCAGCATCTTGTTTCACAGCTTCAGTATTGATTTTTTTATTAGTAAGATATTTACTCAAAGATAGAACACAACGATTTATTGCAAAAAAGAAACCGCTATCAGATGTTCAATCACTTGCAGAAAAAGAGGGTTTACGATTCATTTTTTTTATAAGGTTTTTACCGGTACATGCAACATTTATTAACTCACTTTTTGCGGTGAGTGTGATAAAACCATCTAAATTTTTTTTAAGCTGCTTATTTCTCATCCCCGAATGGATTCTTCATGTATACATTGGTTATGTAGCTTCGATTACAAGCCGAAATATAATTCAGCAAGATTTTTCAATCGAAGACTATGTTAGAATAATCTTACTAATAATTTCTATTAGTGCGATTGTATATTTAGGCTGGATGGCTCAGAAGGTAATTAAGCAATCAAAAATAAATTCTAGTAATGAAGCGACTCCTATAGTTAATACTATGAAATAAGTTTAATAATATTTTGCAACTTGTATCACGTTCTGGTGTAGAAACCTGGAGAGATTTATAGTGACATTAATTCATAAAAGATTGTGATAAAAAGTATGCTGTGTATACGTTTATCACAACGATCATTTAGAACCCGAAGTAGTTGAATAGTTTTTCTTTAAAGACTATTACAGCCTTTATGTGCAACCAAAGCGAATCGTATGAGAGTTTTGTGACAGAGAACATTTTGTAAGAATGAACCTATAGAGAATTAAACAAATTCTTAAGGCATTAAAAGTAGTTTTTATTAAACCTTTAAAGCTTCAGTGCGGAAGTAGGATATTAAATATAGAAATTCTTTATATAAGTAAAATATACTAATTTAGTCGGGGTGGGGGGATTCGAACCCCCGACCTCTTCGTCCCGAACGAAGCGCGCTA
>CBDUAV010000009.1:0-42888 GCA_965365225.1 uncultured Ignavibacteria bacterium
GAAGCTGGGGGTAAAAATGAAACTGCAATAGAAAACTATATTAACAATGCTTATAATACATGGACAATTCCGCCGGTAGCCGTTTTGTTTTTAGGTGATTATGGAACAAGTGGAAATACAGTTCACAGTCCAACATGGAATAGCTACTGCGTTTCGGATCATATTTATGGTGATGTAAACGGCAATAACATGGCGGATATTATTACAGCTCGAATCACTGCTCAAAACGCATCGCATTTAGCAACGATGATAGGAAAATTTTTAGATTACGAAAGAACTCCGCCAACCAATTCAAATTATTACAACAATCCAATCACTGCAATGGGCTGGCAAACTGAAAGATGGTTTCAAATCTGTTCAGAAACTGTGAACGGATTCTGGGAATATTCACTGGGTAAAACCCCTGTAAGAGAAAATGCCATTTATAGCGGCACTCCCGGTACAATTTGGTCTTCAAATCAAAATACAAGTATGGTTGTAGATTATTTTGGACCGAGCGGAAGAGGGTACATTCCTGCAACACCATCCCACTTAACGGATTGGGGCGGCAATGCAACGAGATTAAATAATGATATTAATAGCGGTGCTTTTATGCTGCAGCATCGCGATCATGGTTCCACAACTGGCTGGGGGGAACCAAGCTACGGAATATCAAACTTATCTGGTTTAACAAATGAAGATCTCGTATTTGTGTTCTCGATTAACTGCCTTACAGGTATGTACAATTCCAGCAGCGAATGTTTTGCAGAAGCATTTCACAGGCATCAGTATGGTGCACTTGGATTAATTGCCGCTTCCGAAGTTTCCTATTCTTTTGTTAACGATACCTACGTCTGGGGAATGTACGATGGAATGTGGCCTGATTTTATGCCAGATTATGGCGATCCGGGACCCGATAAAATTCTACCAGCATTTGGAAACGTTTACGGAAAATATTTTCTGCAGTATTCAAACTGGCCTTACAATACAAGTAATAAAATGGTAACATATTACTTATTCCACCATCACGGAGATGCATTTAGTACTGTTTACACCGAAATGCCGCAAAGCCTTACCGTTGTTCACGATCCGGCAATTGTAAGCGGGCAACCGCACTTTAACGTTACAGCAGATAACTACTCATTAATTTCGCTTACACTAGATGGGGAAATATTAGGCGTAGGTGAGGGAACAGGCTCTCCCGTATCAATTGATATTCCGTTTATCATTCCCGGAAGCACTGTTACACTAACAGTAACTAAACAAAACTACTATCGATACACAGCACAGATTCCGGTTGTACCTGCATCCGGCCCTTATGTAGTTGCTGATTCTTGTGTGATAAATGATGCATCTGGAAACAGTAATGGACTGCTGGATTATGGTGAATCACCATTGTTATCACTAAGAGCTAATAATGTTGGTGTGGAAAATGCTACAAACGTTACTTTAATTCTACGCAGTAGTGATGGTAATGTAAGTATTACAGATTCTACAGAATTTTATGGAACAATTCCATCCGGCGGACAGATTTTACTTCCAAATGGCTATGCAATTACAGTTGATCCGCTTGTTCCC
This sequence comes from uncultured Ignavibacteria bacterium, assembly GCA_965365225.1. Lineage (GTDB taxonomy): Bacteria > Bacteroidota > Ignavibacteria > Ignavibacteriales > Ignavibacteriaceae > IGN2. The sequence goes on from CBDUAV010000009.1 coordinate 1,558, forward strand.
GATGGACATAATATTCCTTTTGAAGTGATTGCCACGGATGGGGCAAATAATTGGCTTAGTTATTTTTCACTTGAAGCGCATGCACCAGTTTTAGCCTTAAGTGATTTTAGCGTTTTCGATCCAGCAGGAAATAATAATGGAATTTTAGATCCCGGTGAAACAGCGGATATTGTAATTGATATTTCAAATACAGGTACGTCTGGTGCATTAAGTGTAACAGGCGAACTGCTAACGAGTGATCCTTACATTACAATAAATTCCGGTACTCTAAATTATGGCAGCATTGGTGCTGGTGGAGTTGAATCCAAATCCTTTAGTGTTACTGCAGATAACAATACTCCAACTGGACATATGGCTGCATTTAATTTTAATATTGCTGCAGCACTTGGTATAACAGCTACGGGAGCATTTTCAGTTGTGGTTGGGCAAATTCCTGTTCTGGTTCTTTGTTTGGATGAAAATCATAGTTCCAGCCCTGATATAATGGAATGTCTCGATTCAAATCTTGTCGCTTATGAATATCAAACTTCATTCCCGGCAGACCTTAGCTTGTATACTTCAGTTTTTGTTTGCCTTGGAATTTACAGTGCCAATCATGTTTTATCTTCTGCTGAAGGACAGATTTTAGCAGATTTCCTAAACAGTGGAGGAATGATTTACATGGAAGGCGGTGATACTTGGTATTTCGACAGCCAAACTGCTGTTCATCCAATGTTCAATATCAATGCCGTTGGTGATGGGAGCGGTGATTTGGGAACAGTTCTTGGGCAAGCAGGTACTTTTACTGAAGGAATGACTTTCTCATACACAGGCGAAAATAACTGGATCGATCGTTTAACAAACGTGCCCCCGGCTGAGTTAATATTCAAAAACCAAACCCCAGATTATGGTTGTGCAGTTGCTTACGATGCTGGAACTTATAAAACAATTGGTACTTCTTTTGAATTTGGTGGACTAACGGATGGATCCTATCCATCAACAAAAGAAGAACTAATGACGAAGATAATTGATTTCTTCGGATTAGCTGTAATACCTGTTGAGCTGGTTTCCTTTGATGCAGCAGTTGATGAAAATGGAATAACTCTTAGTTGGGAAACTGCAACTGAGCTGAACAACGCAGGATTTGATGTTGAAAGAAGCAGCGATAATAAGAATTTTGAAAAATTAGGATTTATTGAGGGAAAGGGAACAACAACAGAAAAGCAGGAATACAAATTTGTTGATTCGGGTGTTAAAGGAAAGGGTAAATTCTACTATAGATTAAAACAGGTTGATCACGATGGAACGGAATCCTACTCGGATGTTTTGGAAGTTGATTATTCTGTAGTTCCCACTGTGTTCAGCTTATCTCAGAACTATCCGAATCCATTTAATCCGATGACAACTATTGAATTTGGAATTCCGAAAGAGGTTAAAGTTACACTTAAAGTATACGATGCACTTGGTTCCGAAGTTGAAACAATCGTAAATGAAGAAATGGAAGCCGGTTACTATAAATACCAATGGAACGGTGTAAACTTTGCAAGTGGTGTATATTTCTACCGTATAACTGCTGGCGGTTTTGTAAGCACTAAGAAGCTAATGCTTCTCAAATAGTGTTTATAGCATCATCCTGAGCGGATGTAAAGATCTATTAATTGATCCCCGTCTAAAAAAAGGCGGGGATTTTTTTAATTATATTAAAATTAAAAAGTTTTATTTGCTTCTCTCAATTAATCTTTTTAAGTTTTGTCAGTTTATATACCAACCCCAGTTTTAAATATTGCTGTTGGTAAATAGTGAATAAAAAGAATATAGATCTAAATATTAATTCACTCTCTACTTTATGTAGTATAAACACAAACTAACGGAGGGAAAGTCCTATGAAACAAATTTGTACATTTCTTTTCACCTTGCTTCTTGCATATGGAAGTATTCTTGCGCAAGAGGGAACAGTCATTATTGATAGCGATGCATATGCAGCTGCGCTTGAAGGAACTGCGGAAACCAATAATAATGGTCTTCTTACTTCAGGGACACCAGAAGTAATTACTAGTGATCAGCCTGGCAGTCATATACTTATTGCCAACCCCCCCCCAGCAAACAACGGAGGAGCAGATGGTTGGGCAATATTCCATGACCTTATTGCAGGTCCTCGTTGGGTCACAATCACGGGCATGACAACTGCAAGCACTGCTGCTGCAGGCGCAGGTTATAACATTGAGTTCTTTACACGTTCTGGAACTGCCTTAGGAGGACCTGGAGGCGATCCTACCGGTTGGACTTCACTCGGCACTGTGGCTGTTACTCAGGGTGCTGCAGGCAACACGGGCGTTTCGGAACTTTTCGCTACTCCTGTAATTAATATCAATCCTGGTGATACTGTGGGCTTAGCAATGCTGTTTACAGGTGTGGGTCCACGCTACTTTGGCACCGGAGCACCACCATTCCAGGTTTTTGCCGACACAAATCTGACGCTGATTACCGGAGAAGGGCGCAGTGTGCCGTTCGGTAGTGGTAGTGTGTTCGCTTCGCGCGGACTCGTCGGTGAGATTCATTATGATGAATTCATCCCTGTGGAATTAGCTTCATTTACTGCACTTGCAGCTGGAAATACAGTTGAATTAAGCTGGGTTACAGCAACAGAATTAAACAACCTAGGTTTTGAGGTTGAAAGAAAAACAGAAAGTGCAAACTGGACTGATGTCGGATTTGTTAATGGATACGGAACAACAACTGAAAACCAAATTTATTCTTTTGTTGATAGGAATCTTAGTCCTGGTGCATACTCTTACAGGTTAAAACAAATTGACTTTGACGGTTCTTTCAAATATTATGAACTTGCTGAGACTATCGAGATAGGTTCGCTAAAATCGTATTCTCTTTCGCAGAATTACCCGAACCCATTTAATCCCAGTACCATAATCAGCTGGCAGGCACCTGTTGCTGGTTATAATATATTAAAAGTCTATGATGAATTGGGAAGTGAGGTTGCAACTCTTATAAATGAAGAATTACCGTCTGGTAATTATGAAGTTGAGTTTGATGCAACTGGATTGACTAGCGGGATTTACTTCTATAGACTTCAATCCGGAGAATTTACCGAGACCAAGCAAATGATATTATTGAAATAAATTATCATCCAAAATTCAACTTATTACCCCCGTCTGAATTAATGCGGGGGTTTTTTTATTGCCAATCGCGTCATCTCTTGAATAAGCATTGATAAAAATATGTGTGTGTAAACAAATTTGTATAATTAGCAACAAATTGTTAACATAATCCTTAATTTGTTGGATATTCACCATTTATAGAAATTATTTGATGTTTAAGCTGCTTGAAACCTTTTCAATCAATTTGCATCTGATTTCTTGTAATAGATAATCATTCTTTAAATAAAAATTATTCAGGTATTAAATGTTCAGAGAAACCTATTTAGAAAACACCAGCGAAAAATTAGATTTCGTAGAAAATCTTAGTTCGGCAGAGTTTGAACAAAAGTTAAATGAAGATAAAAATGCAATGCTTCTTGATGTTAGAACCCAAATGGAACATCGTACGAGCAGGATACCCAATTCTTTACTAATAGATATTTATAATCCGACCTTTCTGATGGAGATTGATAAACTTGATAGGACAAAAAATTATTATCTCTACTGCCGAAGCGGTAACAGAAGCTACATTGCAGGACAGCAAATGAAAAAAATGGGTTTTGGCGAAGTTTATAATCTGCAGCCTGGCATAATTGGATGGACCGGTGCAAAGGAAAATTCATAACTAAAAAATAATCTATATGTTTTTTGAACGCGTCTACGAAAAAGGTCTAGCACATGCCAGCTACATAATTGGTTGCCAAGCAACAAAGGAAGCAATCATAATTGATCCCAAACGGGATATTGATACGTATGTACAAATTGCAGAAAGAGAAAAGCTTAGAATTACCCACATTACTGAAACACATATTCACGCAGATTTTTTAAGCGGTTCAAGGGAACTTGCCGCTGCTACAGGTGCAAAGTTATATTTATCCGATGAAGGAGGAGATGAATGGCGGTATGAATTTGATCACATCGGATTGAAGGACGGTGATGAAATTAAAGTTGGAAACCTTTTACTAAAAATTTTGCATACACCAGGTCATACCCCTGAACATATTTCATTTTTATTAACCGATACACCTGCAAGCTCCGAACCGTTAATGATGTTTACCGGTGATTTTGTTTTTGTGGGAGATGTCGGAAGACCTGATCTACTAGAAAAGGCAGCAGGTATTGAAGGAACTATGATTGCGGGTGCAAAGAAAATGTTTCAATCTCTTAAAAAGTTTAAGTCTTTACCTGATTATATTCAAGTTTGGCCTGCACACGGAGCCGGATCTGCATGTGGAAAAGCGCTTGGTGCTGTCCCGAATTCAACAATTGGATATGAAAAACTTTCTAACTGGGCTTTAAAAATTGAAAACGAAGAAGAGTTTATTAAAGTTTTGCTTGATGGGCAGCCGGAACCTCCCAAATATTTTGCTGAGATGAAAAAACAAAATAAACTTGGACCAAGAATTTTAGGCTCTATTCCGGTTCTTTCAAAATTATCAATTGATGCATTTGAAGGAATACTGAATAATGGACATATTATAGTGGACACTAGAGATAAAATAAGTTTTGCAAAAAGTCATTATTCAGGTAGTCTTAATATTCAGGATAATAACTCTTTTAGTACCTGGGCAGGATGGATGCTTGATTATAATCAGCCATTCATTTTAGTTGCATCGGAAGATCGTATAAATGATTTAACCCGTGCTTTGATTAGAATTGGTCTTGATAATGTTAGTGGTTATGTAAATGAAAATGATATTTTAAATGGAAATGATTTTAACATAAACACTTTAAAAGAAATTACCGCTCAAGATTTAAATAATGGTTTATTCGAATTTCAGATAATTGATGTAAGGGGGTATTCTGAGTTTGAAATTGTCCGAATTCCCGGAGCAATTAATATACATGCAGGTGAATTAGAGATGAATATTGAAAAACTGGACACTGACAAAAAAATAGTCGTTCATTGTGAAAGCGGCGACAGGTCGAGTATTGCCAGCAGTTTTTTAGACAAAAACGGATTAAGCAACGTTTACAATTTAACCTGCGGAATTAATGGCTGGATTGAAGCAGGATTGCCTGTTGAAAAAGGAAGTAATGTACCTTTGGAGTTATCCAGCGGATAATTTCCAAAAGCAGTAAAAACATGGTTCCCCGATTCCCACCATATACAATAAAGAAAAGAATTCGATCTGAAATTTATTTACTTAAAGTAAATAATAATATATGTGGCTTGCCGTGGATGCTGGTGGTTTGTTAAGTAGAAGCTCGAGCAGCAGCAACAACTAATTTTCTTCCTTTTAATTCAACTCCATTCATAGATTTAATTGCATCGTTTGCTTCACCTTCATTTTCCATTTCGATAAATCCAAAACCTCTGGATCTGCCTGTGTGCTTGTCTGTTATAATGTTTGCGCTTAATATATTTCCATGGTCTTTGAATGCATCTTTAAGTTCATCATCATTCAATGCCCATGGAAGGTTACCTACATAGATCTTATTAGCCACCTGTTCCTCTTTTTGTTATTGATACTAATATTTAACTGTTAGAGATAAAATAATACTATTTGAATTAATTGCAAATAAAATAATTGTTAAGCAATGTAATTACACTTGGAGATGTAACGATTTGAAATTGCAGATTAGATTAAAATTTAAAGCAAAATTTTTGTCTGCTTTTAATTTAATTATTACAATTGAGTTGAAAAGATTAAAACTCTACCTTCTTTTTAAACTTTGTTGCGTACTCATATACTAATGTGCTAGCAACAAAAATAGAAGAGTAAGTTCCAACTATAATTCCAAAGAATAAAGTAAAAGCAAAAGCTCGTAATACTTCACCACCAAAAATTAACAGCACTAAAACAGTAATTATAGTTGTACCGCCGGTTAGTACTGTACGACTCATAGTCTGGCTGATACTTGTATTAATTAAATCAAACAGCGGTCTGGTTTTATGAAGCTTTAGATTTTCTCGTATTCTATCAAAAACAATAACGGTATCGTTAATCGAATAACCGATTAGTGTTAGGAAAGCAGCAACAATTGTAATGTCGATATCGAGATTCAATCCGGGTATTAAACCATAGAGAATTGAAAACAAACCGAGTGTGATTAATACATCGTGAAATAAGGCTGCAACGGCACCGAAAGCGAATACAAACTTAAATCTGAATCCAAGGTAAATAAGAATTGCAATTAGGGCGAAAAATATGGCAAGTACTGCATCCTGTTTCAGCTCATCACCAATTTTAGGTCCGACTATATCTTCTTTTAAAACAGTAAAAGAATTATCTGAGATTTTTTCTCGTAAATTTTCTTTAATCCAATCCGATATACCAACACTAACTATCATTTGTGTGTTGTCCAATTCTTCTGAAGTTTTTCCTGATTGAAAACCTGCGCTGAATAAAGCATCAACTAATGTGTTTGTTGTATCCGGATTTTCAAAAGCATAAGTAACTGAACTTGCAGTAGAATCAATAATTTGTCTCGGAACACCGGGCATGATGTTCTCAATTTCTCTTTCAATTGCATTTACAACCTGTGGATAAACCGCATCAGGTATTACCTGCCGGTCGGTTCTAATCATAACGCCGGTTTCACCGCCAAAAGTTTTAACTTCCACATTTCCTAAACCAATATTATCCACGTAACTTCTTACATCAGAAATTTCAACAGGCTTTTCAAATTGTAGAACTATTTCACTTCCACCTTTAAAATCAATACCGAAGTGAAATCCTCTTACTACTACACTAATTATTCCAACAATAAAAAGTAATCCTGAGATAGCGTAAGCGATTTTTCTCTTACCTAAAAAGTCAAAATTAAGATTTTCAAATATTCTCATGTTAAATAAAAACTCCTTAATTCAAATTTATTATCCAACAGTCACAGTTAGATTTTTTGAAACCATTATATCAAAAATTAATCTAGCAATTACCAGTGCACTAAATAAACTTGCTGCAATACCTATCATCAACGTTAATGCAAAACCCTGGATAGGACCGGTTCCAAATTGCCAAAGAATAATTCCTGTAAAAAATGTTGTAATGTTCGAATCAACAATTGCAGAAAGAGCTCTTGCGTAACCGCTGTCTATTGAGGCTTTAACAGTTTTTCCTGTTGCCATTTCTTCTCTGATTCTTTTAATCTCTTTCTTACAGCTACTACACGATACTAATAGTGGGGACCTAATATCCTTTTCAACATCTACTCCACATTTCTTACACTGCAGGATTTTAGTGCCTTCAATTTTAGAATATCAGTACGTTCGCATCCACCGCCATACCGATTGTTAATATAACACCTGCTATACCAGGCAATGTTAATGTAGCGTTAAAACCTGCCAAAATACCAAGAATAAATAAAATGGTAAAAGTTAAGGCAGCCGCTGCAATTGTTCCTGCTTTTCTGTAATAGAACATCATAAAGATCGCAACTAAAGCGTAACCCAATAATACAGAGAGTAAACCTTTATTAATTGAATCTTCTCCGAGTGAAGGACCAACAGTTCGTTCTTCAATTATATCAACTGGTGCTGGAAGTGCACCTGCTTTAAGTACAATTTCTAAAAGTTTAGCTTCATTAAGATCTGCCATGCCTTCAATTTGTGATCTGCCGCCCGGAATTTTTCCTCTTACGACAGGTGCTGAAAAGATTACACCATCAAGCATAATTGCAATTCTTTTATCAACGTTAGCCCCCGTAATCCTTGCCCACTCAGTTGCACCCTCTGAATTCATCGTCATATTTACAATTGGTGCAGAACTTGTAGGATCTATTGTAGCAATTGCATCTGTAATTACACCACCAGTCAATTCTGGTTCTTTGTTAACCATATACATCAGGTAAAATTCTTCACCTTCATTACCTGCAAAAGATTTTGCGGAGTAAATAAATTCCACATTATTTGGAATAATTTTTTGAACGTCTGGTCTGCTAAGCATCATATCTAATTTATTTCGCTCATCAGCTTTTACGTAAGCATCTGCACTTCTGCCCTGCGGATCGAGCAATGCAGTTGCAAAGAAAGGATGCTGTTGTTTGAACTCTTCTTCCGTTAATTCTTCCTGCCGGTCCAATGTGTCTGTTGAGGTTAAAGAAGTGTCAGAAGTTTCGTCTGTTACAGCAGTAGTATCTGTTTTAGTTGAATCGATTATTTTACCTGCAAGAACCTCATCAATTTTTTGCATTACATTAAAAGTAAAATCAGGATCTCTAACTATTCTAAATTCTAAAAGTGCAGTTCCCTGCAAAAGCTGTTTAGCTTCTTCTTCTCTTGCAACACCCGGAAGTTCAACAATTATTCTTCTGCTGCCCTGCCTCTGTATAGATGGCTCACTAACACCATATTGATCCACTCTATTTCTTATAATTTCCATTGCTCTTGTAACTGCATCTTCGGCATCCTCTTTTAACTCGCTTATTATTTCATCGTCTTCCTGTCTTATTGTTCCGTAATATCGGCTGAGTCTGATTCCTCTTTCAGAAAATTTTCTTCCAATAATATCAACAACCGGTTCATCAGTTTCGTTGGCTTCTTTTTCTGCATCAGACAAAACCTCATTAAATGCATCATCAGGATTTTTTGCGAGCTTCTCCATCAATTTGCCGGTGTTAACTTCAAGCACTATTCTCATTCCGCCCTGTAAATCGAGACCAAGCTTTACACGCTTTTCACGATTCTTAACAATATCGGGATTAGCAGTAAGAATACTATCTTCTGTAATTCTTAAAATTCTATCTATTTTAGATTTATTAAGATCGGGATTGTCTTTTAAAAGTTGCTCTTCTTTTAGTTGAAGTGTTTCTTTTATATCACTGCTATTTTGGTAATCGACATAAGTTGGGTAAAGCAGATAGATTGAAAGCACTATCGCTGCTACGATAATAATAAGCTTGAATCTGAATTCTCTCATAAATAATTTCTCAATGGATAAATTTAAAAATGAACTGACAAAATTAGGGTATAAGCCTTACAAAGTCAATTAAATACATAATTTGAGAAGAGTGCCATCTATATTTCTAAAACAACTTTTTTTAGCAGTCCGCTGAATTTATGCATTACTTTTTCGGCTGTCTTTTTAACCTCATCATGTGATAGTTTTTCGGTGGAAATACCTGCAGCGAGGTTTGTAATGCAAGAAATTGCAGCAATTTCCAAACCCAAAGATGCTCCAAACACAGCTTCGTGAACGGTGGACATTCCGACAGCATCAGCACCAAAGTTTTGTATAAACCTTATTTCTGCGGGAGTTTCATAGCTTGGACCTTTGGTGTACCAATAAACACCCTCAGCCAATTTAATATTTTCTTTTCCGGCTGTTTTTTTGATTATTTCATTTAATTTTTTTGAAGGGCAGTTTAAGAAATAACTTTTCGTTTCAACTGAAGCTAATCCTATTAATTGAGTTAATTCTTTTTTCAAACTAATTGCGTTAAATGAAGATGAAAGCATTAAATCTCCAGGCAAAAAATTTTGTTCTATTCCACCAGCGGCATTTGTTAAAATTAAGTTTTTACACCCAAGCTTACGTGTGATAAAAACAGGAAGAATGCATTCACTTAATTTATAGCCTTCGTAAAAGTGTGAGCGTCCTTTAAAAATTAATAATTTCTTTGAATTGTAAACTGCAAATTTAATCTGGCTCGAGTGACCTTCAACTGCAGAAACCGGATAATCTGGTAAATTTTTCGAATCAATTATTTTTTTTGTTTCAAGCGAATCAGCAAACTCTCCTAAACCGCTTCCCAGCACAATTGCTATTTCCGGATTAAAAGGTGCTTCTTGCTTGATGAACTTAATAAGTTTTTTGTATTTAAAATTGAGATCAATCATTTTAACTAAATAAGAGTCCTGCAAGAGTTGCGGTCATCAACGTAGCAAGCACACCACCAATTACTGCTTTTATTCCCAGACTTGCAATATCAGATTTGCGGTTTGGAGCTAATGGTCCAATTCCACCAATTTGAATTGCAATTGAGCTGAGGTTGGCAAATCCGCATAATGCATACGTTAACATCAAAATGCTTTTTTCACTTAAAATTTTTCCTGTTTCAATAAAAATCCCCATTTCGGAATACGCAACAAATTCATTTAGTACCACTTTTATTCCAAGTAAGCTTCCGAAGTTTAAAGCATCCTCCCAGGGAACGCCGATTCCAAATGCTACAAATTGCAAAACTAAACCGATAATCAATTGAAAGCTTAAAGGTTGACCAAATGTGCTTAACAAGTAAGAATTAATTCCTATCAATTCCCCAAAACCGTTAAGCAGATAATTAACCATTGCGATCAAGCCAATAAAAGCTAGAAGCATTGCGCCAACATTTATTGCAAGTTTCCACCCATCAGCAGCCCCATTTGATGCAGCTTCAATTACATTCGCAGCATTTTTTTCAACATCAATTTTTACTGAGCCCTTAGTTTCCGATTCTTCGATTTCCGGAATAATTATTTTTGAAATAACAATTCCAGCTGGTGCAGCCATTACGCTTGCGCCAAGCAAATGAGTTGCAAACAACTGCTGTGCCTGCTCTAAAGGTATTCCATGTTTAATTGCATAAGCAGAGCCCAAAATTTGAATATAAGCAGCCATAACTCCCCCGGCTATTGTAGCCATTCCGCCAACCATAATTGTCAGCAATTCGCTTCTTGTCATTCCTTTTAAAAATGGTCTTATTATGAGTGGTGCTTCTGTTTGTCCCACAAAAATATTTGCAGAGCAGGAAAGTGATTCAGCTCCGCTTGTGCCAAGAGTTCGAGCCATAATCCAAGCCATGCCTTTAACTATCAACTGCATTATTCCGAGATAATAAAGAATAGACATTAAGCTTGCGAAAAATATAATTGTTGGCAGTACCTGGAAGGCAAAGAATGATCCCAAACTTCCTTCGGTGCCAGGTGCTTTTGCAAGATCGCCAAACACAAACTTTGCACCTTCGTAAGTGAAATTTAGAAGCAAAACAAAAAAGTAGCTTATCCAGTTAAAAAAATCTTTAATCCAGCCGAGTGGAGAAAAAAATAATCGGAGGTCTTCGCCTTTTAGAATTAGAATTGCAAAAACTAGTTGCAAGCCTAAACCGCCCAAAACCAATCGCCAATTAATTTTTGATTTATTATTAGATAAAAGAAATGCTAATCCGACAAGCAGAATGATACCAATAAAACCTCTTAGGATAGATTCAAACTCCATTTAGCCTATCTATTTTTCTTTTGGAATGTAATGGCATTTTCGGCAACGTGCTTCGTAAATATCTGCTGCGCCCACAACTACTCTTTCCGAAGATGTTGTTTTGCGTTGTGTCTTATCTGCAGGATTTCCACAGACGACACAAATTGCTAGCTGCTTTGAAATGTATTCTGCAATGGCTAAAAGCTGGGGCATTGGTTCAAATGGAATGCCTCTGTAATCCTGGTCTAATCCTGAAACAATTACTCGTTTACCATTCGAGGCAAGATCATTACAAATACTCACAATTTTTTCATCAAAGAACTGAGCTTCATCAATGCCAATTACCTGTGCATCCATTGAAAGTTCTACAATCTTATTGATATCATTAATTAGCACTGAGGGTAGTGATTGTTCATTGTGTGAAACAATAGATTCGTGCGAGTAGCGATCATCAATTTTTGGTTTAAATATTTTTACTTTTTGTTTTGCAATCTGGGCTCTTCTCAAACGGCGAATAAGCTCTTCGGTCTTTCCGCTGAACATGCAGCCGGCAATTACTTCAATCCAGCCGGTATCTTTTGGAAGTTGATGTGGAGGAATATCTGTCATTGTTCTAGCGAATATGTGATTAAATATTGATTACTGTTAGCTGAAAATTAAAATTTTATCTCATAACCATAAATTTCAAATTACAAGTGCCAAATCCCAGATAAATAACAAATACCAATTCTGTCAAACAAACTAGCACTTAAAATATCTACTTTAAAAATTAAATCTCGACTATTATTTGTAATTTTTGTTTTGAAATTTGTTGCTTTTGTAATCAATAAATTTCAATTATTTTTTTTGAATTTGCTCGAGATCTTTATTTCCAAAAGCATAAGGTAAAAGCTCCGATGTTTTTTTAATTGTATAATCGCCATTAGAATTTATCAGCACAACATCAATTTCACCGCAGAGATCGCTAATTACTTGTCTGCATGCACCACACGGAGAAATAAAACCTTCAGTATCTCCGGCAACTGCAAGTGCTTTAAATTCTCTTTCACCCTCAGAAATTGCCTTAAATATTGCAGTTCTTTCTGCACAAATAGTTAAGCTGTAAGAACTCGATTCTATGTTACAGCCTGTAAAAATTTTTTTATCATTCGTTAAAAGTGCTGCACCCACATAAAATTTGGAATATGTCGGCAAAGCTTTTCCCTTCGCCTCAATTGCAGCTTTGACTAATTTTTTATAGTCGCTCATTTTTCTAATTATTTTTAATAATATAATTTTATTAACTACAATTTACTAAATCGGCTGACTATTCTACTAAAAGATAATTTACAAAATTATTTCAATTTCTTTTTTAGAATTAAATAATAAGTGGGCGTAATAAAATTATTTAAAATTCCCTTCTTATCGTTTGCAATTTTAACTAATAATTTTTTCAGATAAAGCTTTCTAACTAAACCCAAAAGCTTCAAATGAAAATCACTCCAAATCAGTCCTTTACTGCCGTTCAATAATTTTTTAACTGCGAATTTTGTATTTAAGGTCATATTAAATTTTTCCCCAAACAATTTATTCAAATCATTTAAAGAAAACAGTTCCGCAATATCGTCTCTTGAATGATCTTTTTTTCTGAAATGCTTTAGAAAATACCTTTTAATTTTTTCCCTTCTTAACAAAGATAAAATCGGCAAACCCCAATGTGGATCGGAAATTATATTGAAAAAAGAATATTTATTGGGTGTGCTTAAATAAATAATACCATTTTCTTCAAGTAATTGATAGAATTGGTCCACATAGTTTTTTTCATTGCTTAAGTGTTCGATGCAATCTTGCAAAATAATTATATCAAATGTTTTTTCTTTTATTGGAATATCTGTTGCATCACCCAGAATTAACAATTCCGAACTTGTATTGATTTGTTTTTTTAACCTGATTAGATTCTTATCAATACTGACTACAAAGTTATTTTCCGCAAGTATTTTTGAAGTCCCGCCCTCACCTGAACCGATATCCAAGATCTTCAAATTCCTACAATTGATAAAATTTGATAAAACTGCTTTAACAAATTTTCCCCGTTCGAGGGAAATTTCACGAGCTCTTTTCCACCTTTCATAATTTGGATGGGTTTCATCAAATTCTGTTGAAGTTGTTAGTTCTACTTCCATTTTATTTTTGTAAATCTTGCATTAATAAAATGGAGTATTAACATTAATTCATAGAATATTTGAAGAAATATCGCATCAAATAAACTGAAACTATAACCAAACTTCTTTTCATTTATTTTAACTACTGATAAATCAACAATTAACTTTGAAGCAAATAATATTCCCCATAAAGGATTAAAAATCATAAGTAATACTGAAAACAAAGAAAGCAAATTTAACAGATGCCAAGAACCTATAATTAATTTGTGTCTTAGTAAATAATGAAGGGAAGTTTGAGTATGCCTGGCTTTTTGGTTTAAATAATCTTTAAAAGTATTTTTTGCTTCAGAATAAACATATGAACCCCTGTCTGTAAGGGTAACAATTTTCAATTTGTTTTTTACAGCTTCTCTCAGCATAAGATCATCATCTCCGCTTAAAGTCTGCTTTGTTTTTGAATAACCGCCAACATTTGCAAATGCACGCTTTGTAAAACCTAAATTTCTTGCTGCAGCCGAATAGGGAAGACCTAATCCTGCGAAAGCAAATGTCAAAATTGAACTTCTGAGATTTTCAAAGCAAGTAATTTTGTTGACTAGAAAATTATTTTGCTTGAAGGGTGCAACACCAAATATAAAATCAACATCACCATTAAAATTTTTAGAATATGCCATTAACCAATTTGGTTCAGGCCTACAGTCTGCATCTGTAATTAAGATATTTTGATACTGGGCAATCTCAATTCCTTTTGTTAGTGCATTCCTCTTTCCGCCAATTTCAGATTCTGAAAGCAAAATTATTTTAAAGTTTTTAAATCCATCGATTGATTTTTGAATTTCTATAATTGTTTTATCTTTTGAATGATCGTCAACAAAAATCACCTCGAACTTTTCAGTTTGATATTCCAAATTTTTCAAAGATTCAACAAGATTTTTGATGTTGTCAGCTTCATTTTTAGCAGCAATAATTATTGAAATTCCGACCTGTTTAAAAGAAAATTCTACATCATCATCACTAATCTTTTCTTTAAAAAACACTTTTTTTAACGAAATAAGTAATATTACATTGAAAAAAATCAGTATAATAATTGATAGTGTTAGGAGCAAAATATTGCCGGGATAGTTTATTATTGTTTTACTTTCGGTAAAAAATTTACAATTAAAAAATAATGAGAAAGTAATTTATATTTGGCAAATAATCTAAAAAATTATTTATGTTTACATTTAGCAATTATTTTTTCTGGTAAAACATCCAAATAATGAAATAGGGAATGTTCGAAATTCTGAAGATCAAGGGAAAAGCCTCTCAAAATAACCAACTGGGTTTCTATTAAACACACTTTGAAAAGAAATTTTGAACAAATCATTTTGTCAACTTATAAATATTCAATTGAAAAAAAATAATAAAAAAGTATTTAATTAAAACTCAAAATACTAACAATCATTTAGAGGAGAACTAATGAAAAACATTTTAACCTTACTTTTAGTGATGTTTATTTTTTGCATCAGTAATCTTACGGTTTTTTCCCAAACCGAAGGTGATCCTGATAAGAAGTGGTCTGTGATTCAATTAGATCCAACTTCACCGGGAAATTTTGAACAGGATCATAAGTGGATACCAACTAACCAAGAAACTAAATATTATAATTTTGGAGCTGGAATTACTGTTGACCCAAATTTTAGACCTTACCCTACAACAAACTCCACTCAATCAGAAACCAGCGTTGATGTGAATCCAACAGATAATAGCAATGTATTCTGCTCGGCAAATGCAACAGCCTGGCCAGTTTCTGGTGTTTATGGGACTGGTGTTTATTGGACATATGATGGGGGAACAACATGGGCAGGAACTGATAATCCAGGTACAATACCTGGATTTGGAAGTAATTCCGGAGATCCTGCATCTGTTATAGGAACAAACGGGTATCTATACGAGAACTACATTTCGAATCCTGGCGGACAGGGAATTTCAAGATCAACTGACAATGGTACTACTTGGACAAGTTACACAGTCGCTCCAAATCCAGGCAGTCTTGCAGATAAAAATCATATGATGATTGATAAAAAATCTGGAAGTCCCTACGAAAATAGATTGTACTGCAGTTGGACAGACTTTGGCGGGGTTAATAGCGATGATGTTGTTTTAAGATGGTCGAGCAATTTCGGTCAGAACTGGTCTTCATCTTCCATAAATCTTTCAAACTCACTTTCTCCTGGTAGTCATGCTCAGGGGACAAATGTTCAAACAGGTCCTAATGGTGAAGTTTATGTTACTTATGCTATTTACGATGCATGGCCAGGTGGTGAAGATGCAATTGGTTTTTCAAAATCAACCGACGGTGGTACGACTTGGACACATGCCAGAATTTATTCTGCTGTAAATTTTGGAATAAGAGGCAATTTATCAAGTAAAAACGGAATCAGAGTTGCTTCTTTTCCCTCTATGGGAGTTGACAGAAGTGGTGGAGCCGATGATGGGAATATTTACATTTGTTGGTCGCAAAGAGGTGTTACTCCAGCTGGAAGTGATCCAGATATAGTCTTAATTAAATCAACTGATGGTGGTTCTACATGGTCTTCACCGATTAGAGTCAATGATGATGCAATGAATAACGGTAAAGATCAATACTACCCTTGGTGTACAGTTGATCAGGCTACAGGACAGTTAATGCTGGTGTTTTTTGATAGTCGCGATGTTCCAAATAGTCAGGCAGATATTTACATGGCAAGATCGTTGGACGGTGGAAATACTTTTGAAAACTTTAAAGTAAGTGATGCACCGCATAGTCCGGCACCGATTTCCGGATTAGCTAGCGGATACGCAGGGGATTACATTGGTGTCGCTGCTCATAACGATATTGCTTATCCATATTGGGGAGAAAACAGGACCGGCATTTACCAGGGATGGATGAGTGTTGTTACATTTGGACCTCCTTGCCCAGTAGATCCACCTACAAATCCAGATCCTGCAAATGGTGCTACTGTTGTACCTATTAGTCTTTCACAGCTAACGTGGACAAATGGTGCAGGTGCAACACAGGTTGAAGTGTGGTTTGGAGAAGCGGGTAGTATGACAATGGTTTACGATGGTGCATTAATTTCATCGTGGAGTGTCCCGGGGCCATTAACTTATAACACTTCTTATAATTGGAGAATAAAAGGTAAAAATGATACTTGTACTGTGGCAGGACCAGTATGGGCATTTACTACCGAACTTAGTCCTGGAGTTCTTTTCATTGAACCTTTTGCTGATTTAAGCTGCTGGACACCTATCGGACCATTAGGTTTAACAAATTGGTCAACTAGTTCCTCAAACAATGCTGGCGGAATAGCTCCTGAATTAGAATTGAGCTGGACACCATCGTTTAATGGTTTATCGCAGTTATTGTCCTGTGTAATTCCTGCAAACAATAACAGAGATCTTAAACTTACTTTTGTTCATTTTGTAGATGATTATACTGCTACACCATCACCATTCCTCGGTGTTGGCGTAAGCTACGATGGCGGAACAACAAGCACTACACTTTGGGAAATACAGCCCAACGGAAATGTTGGACCTGAAACTAAAGAATTACTATTTACTACTCCGGCATCAGGTTCTGAAAATCTTCAATTAATTGTTTACGCCAACGGGAATTCCTTCAATATTGATTACTGGTATTTAGATGAAATGATGCTGGAAGATTTAACAATACCTGTTGAGCTTTCATCTTTTACAGCTTCTGTTACCAGTAACAGCGTTGAATTGAACTGGAATACCGCAACTGAAACAAACAATCAGGGATTTGATATTGAAAGAAAAGCCGGAAACAGTAACTTTGAAAAAATCGGTTATGTTGCCGGTTTCGGAACTACAACAGAGCCTAAGGCTTATTCGTTCAGTGATTTAAATATTAATGCTGGTGAATATATTTATAGATTAAAGCAAGTTGATTTTGATGGAAGTTATGAATACTCAACTGAAATTAATGTCGTTGTTGAGTTACCGATTGAATATGCATTAGAACAAAATTATCCAAATCCGTTTAATCCGAGTACAACAATTAAATACTCAATACCAGAAGATGGATTTGTAAAACTTGCTGTTTACAATATGCTAGGAGAGCAGGTTGCTTCATTATTTGAAAATAATCAAAAAGCCGGTAGGTATGAAATATCCTTTAATGCAGAAAATCTTGCAAGTGGAGTTTATATTTACAGACTTGAAGCTGCTAACTACACTGCTTCTAAAAAACTGATGTTGATGAAATAAACAGACATTTATTAATTGTGTTCCTTTAAAAGCCCCGAAATTTTCGGGGCTTTTTTTGGATAATTCTTAGTGTAGTATATAAATCAATGTTTAACTAAGTTTGTTTTGTAATTTTTTGTAGAGTGAGGATATTAATTGCAGAAAAATATTGTTCTTAATTTTTTAGGTTTCTATCAAATCTTTTATCCATTCTATCTTTTTCAGGCGAGGTTTATAATGAAATGCTTCAAGATATTAATTGTGCTTTTCTTTCTTTTCTCATCAATGTTATTAGCACAGAATAATACAAATTATCTGATTTCTGTCACTTTAAATGACAACAATAAGTTGAATCAAGTTGAGGAAATCAAAATTCCTGTTTTACACATTAGTGAAAGTGAATTAATTGCACTTGTTGATTCGGAAAAATTAATTTCGTTAAGAAATAACGGAATAAACTATCATATTCTTGATTTGTCTAATAAGCTGGACAGATATTATTTAGCAAGCTCTAAAAATGATGAAGAAATTTTTTCCAAACTTCTAAGTGAAAAAATAGTTTACAGAAATAATTCTTATGCTATAGTTAAAAATATTTCATTGGCCGAAGCGGAAACTGTAAAAAAAGAATTGAAAGTAACTGAACTAAGAGGAATTTATTACTTTAAAAATGAAAGAAGAATTAGTTCAAATCAGGATTTTTTATTAGGCGATTCGCTTATTACACAAATTACTTCATCAGTTAATCCTGACAGTATAAGATTCTTTATTCAAAGCCTTCAAAATTTCCAAACAAGATTTTTATTTGCCTCCACACGTGATTCGGTTGCCCAATGGATAAAGTATCAATTTACAAGAATGGGCTACACTGATGTTGTTATAGATTCTTTTCAATACCAGGGTACCTGGCAAAAAAATGTTATAGCTACTCTTACCGGTATTTATGAACCAGAAGTTTACAACGTCGTCGGGGGTCACCACGATTCTTATTCATCTGGCGACCCGATGGTTTTTGCGCCTGGGGCAGACGATAATGCAAGCGGCACATCAGCGGTTCTTGAAATTGCAAGAGTGATAATGGAAAATAATTATATGCCTGAATCAACGATTAAGTTTATAACTTTTGGAGCTGAAGAATATGGATTATGGGGTAGCAAGGATTATGCACTAAAAGCATACAACTCGGGGATGAATATTAAAATTATGATAAATCACGATATGATTAGCCACACTAATTATCCGGCAAATTCAAGTGAAGTTGATATAAATAGATATTCCGGCTTCGATTACCTGAGAGATCTGGCATGGTATTGTATCGAAAATTATTCTGTATTATCACCTCGCAATGGGAGTTTGAACAGCAGTGGTTCTGACAGCCATTCGTTCTGGGAGTTAGGTTTTCCTTCAGTTTACTTTGAAGAAACAAATTTTAGCCCCTATTATCATTCACCTGCTGATACTATTGGTAATTACAGCATGGAATATTGCGCGGAAGTTATAAAATCCTCTTGCGCTACCTTGTTAATGAGTATTGTTATGCCCACTGAAATTCAGAATTATGAATTGTATGATGCAGGAACTGGAAACTCTCTGGTACTTGAGTGGAGTCCAAATGCTTCACCTAATTTTTCAGAATATAAAATATACCTTGGAACTCAATCAGGTGTATATGATACTTCTTACACTACAATAGACACAACTTATTTACTAAATGGACTGGATGAAGGAGTTTTATATTTTGTTGGAGTATCGGTTTTAGATTTGGTGGGTAATGAAAGTACAATAATTGAAAGATCAGCAGTGCCATTTCTGCTTCCACTTCCTCCCTCGGGATTCAAAACCAAACCTGATTGGGCAAAAGTAGATCTTGAATGGTTTGAAAATAAAGAATTTGATTTACTTGGTTATAACTTATACCGCTCAGATGTTGAAGGTGATCTCGGCGAGAAATTAAATCAGCAGATTTACACTGACACAACATACACAGATATGAGTGCGGTAAACGGAATTTACTATTATTACACTGTAAAAGCTGTTGATAGTCTGCTAAATGAAAGCGAAAACAATGTAACACTTCGCTCACGTGTTGTCTCGCTTGATCAGGGAGTATTAATTGTTGATGAAACAGCTGATGGCGATGGTTCCCTGATGAGTCCAACTGATCAGCAGGTTGACGATTTTTATGCTGCTTTACTTTCCAACTTCAAAAATGCTGAATACGATTTATTCGAAGAACAGCAAATCGGTTTGGCCGATCTTGGAGCTTATTCAACAGTTGTTTGGCACGGTAATGATATCGCAGATATGAGCGCACCTTTTGATTTTAGACAAAGCATTACAGAATATTTAGAGTTTGGCGGCAACTTTCTTTATACAGGATATAGACCATCAAAAGCTTTCGAAAACGTTATAGGTTTAAACGGAACTTTTGAAGCAGGCGATTTTATTTTCGATTATTTAAAAATTGAAGAATCGAAGGGCAGCATATTTGCTTTATTTAAAGGTGCAATGAACAGCATTTCCGGTTACAAAACCATTTTTGTTGATTCAGGAAAAACTCTTTTATCCAATCAATATCATTTAAAGGATATTGAAATGATAAAACCAAATAGTGCAGGTGTAGAAATCTATTTCTATGAAACAGATTTCGATTCATCCACACAGCAGGGATTTTTAAAGGGAGAGCCTGTTGGAGTTGAATTTATCGGCACACATTTCAGAACAGTAACAATCAGTTTTCCTCTATATTATATGGAACAAACCTCGGCGAAAGAACTAATGGAATTTATTTTAACTAATAAATTTGATGAAGTTATGCCTGTTGAAGGTGAAGATGTTCAAATTCCAATTAAATACAGTTTAGAACAAAACTTTCCGAATCCTTTCAATCCGTCAACAACTATAAGATATTCCTTACCGGAAGAAAGTTATGTTAAGCTTGTAGTTTTTAATATGCTTGGAGAAGAAATTATTTCATTAGTAAACACCACCCAAAAAGCCGGTAGGTATGAAGTCACTTTAGATGCTTCGGATTTAGCGACTGGTGTTTACATTTACACACTAGAAACAACAAAATTTACCCATTCGAAAAAACTTTTATTGATGAAATAATTCTGTGAAATCAACATAAACTTATTACTAAAACCTTTATCCCGAAGAAATTCGGGATTTTTTATGCTGCTTGCTAATTAGAAATTGTCGCTCATTGCATAGTTTATTTTTCTTGCTTCTTTTAATAATTTTTAGCAATTTATTGCAATCATTCCAAATCCAGTGGGCTTAAACTAAATATTTATAACCATTAGGTGAAGTTGTTGTGGAGAATTTACATCTTCACGTTGAGCAACAAAAATCTTCTACTGATCATTTCGATTGCAGCTATAATCACATCCAATTTAGATTTAAAAAATTTATCATATACTTATCTATAATTCTAAACAGTTGTTGTGTGTCATTTTCTCAGATAGATGATCTAGAGTTTACACATCTAACATCACAGGATGGCCTTGCTTCAAATTCTGTGTTTAGCATTTTACAGGATAGTAAAGGCTTTTTATGGTTTGGTACATATGATGGTTTGTGCAGGTATGATGGTTATAACATAAAGGTATTTAGACACATTGAAGGTGATACAACCTCATTAAATGATAATAAAATTAGAGCCTTGTGCGAAGACAAATTTGGTTCCATTTGGATTGGAACCTGGAGCGGAGGCTTAAGTAAATACAGTCCCGGAACAGAAAAGTTCACTAACTATGTTCACAATAAAGACGCTCCACACAGTATTAGTTCGAATACTATTCTTGCACTTTATTTTGATGAGTCAAATTTTCTTTGGATTGGAACCAATGGGGGAGGATTAAATAAACTTGATTTAGAAAATCAAATTTTTTACCACTTTAGGCACGATCCGCACGATCCAGCCACAATAAGTGATGATGATGTATATTCAATTATCGAAGGCCAGGATGGAAAACTCTGGATCGGGACAGGAGACTGCCATCTGAATAGTTTTGATAGAGTAAGTAATAAATTCCAATCATTTTATTTAACAACTAAAGGTATTGAGAGATATCTTAATGATAGAGTATGTTCTTTACTTGAAGACAGTGCAGGAAATATTTGGGTCGGAACAACTGGGAATGGAATCTTTCAATTTAATATGTGGACAAATAATATTTTGCAAAACTTATATGAAACAAAAAATTTTATTTGCTCCAACTACATTTGGAAGATTATTAAAGATAGAGATGGACTGTTTTGGATCGGGACAGAAAATGGTGGTTTAGGAAAATTCAATCCCCTAACCAATGAATTCAAATGCTTTCAGAAGGATTCAAAGAATCCTAGAGGATTAAATGACAATTCAATCATTTCAATTTATGAAGATAGAAGCGGTATACTCTGGTATGGAACCTGGAACGGAGGTGTAAATAAGTACAATAAATTTGAAAAAAAATTCAAAAAATACTCTCACGATTCTGAAAATCCTTATACCCTAAGCGCTAACAGCATCTTTGCTATTTATGTTGATAATTATGGAGACCTTTGGATTAGCACTGATCTATACGGATTAAATAGAATGCGGAAGGGCGGCAATCAATTTGAGCACTATTTTAATAATCCACAAGATCCAAATAGCATTTCAAGTAATACAATTTACTCTATTTGTGAAGATAAATATAATAACTTGTGGATTGCCGGGGAAGGCGGACTTAGTAAGTTCAATAGAAATGCTAATAACTTTCAACATTTTAAACACAACCCAGAAGATTCATCTACAATCTGTGCAAATCGAATTTCGCAAATTTTTTGTGACAGCAGGGGTAATGTATGGATTGGTGTGGCAGGCGGCAGACTTGATAAATTAGCAAAAGGTGAAAAAGGTGTAATTCATTTTTGGCATAATCCTAACAATAAAAAAAGTATAAGTAAAGAACTTATTTTTGATTTTGCTGAAGACATCAATGGAAATTTATGGATTGGTACCTGGGGCGGTGGATTGGTTATGTTTGATACAGAGAAAGAAGAATTTATTCATTACCGAAATGATCCTCAGAATGAGTTCAGTTTAAGTAATAATGAAGTTTCAGTAATTCATTTAGATAAAACCGGAGTGTTCTGGATTGGTACAAATGGTGGCGGTTTAAATAAATTCGATATTCAAAAAAGAACCTTTAAACGTTACAGCGAAAAAAACGGTTTACCAAGCAACGTAGTTTGCGGAATACTTGAAGATGACCACAGCAGTTTATGGATTAGCACATATAAAGGTTTATCCATGTTCGATACAAAAAAAGAAAGTTTTAGAAATTTTAGTATTGAAGATGGGCTTCAGGGAATTGAGTTTAATAATTGGGCGTATTTTAAAGATTCAGATGGTAAAATGTACTTTGGTGGTACAAATGGATTTAATGTTTTTCATCCAGACAGCCTGAAAGATAATACTAATATTCCACAAGTAGTTATTACAAATTTTCAACTTCTGCATAAACCGGTTGCTGTGGGATTTGACCCTTTATGGAACCGTACAATTTTAGAAAAATCAATTTCAGAAACAGAATTAATTGAATTGAGCCACGATGATAATATTATTTCATTTGAATTTGCCGCACTTGATTTTCGCAATCCAATAAAAAATAAATACGCTTACATATTGGAGGGTTTTGATGAAGAATGGACAAATACAGATGGCAGGCTTAGGTATGTTACATATACAAATCTCAATCCTGGTGAGTATAATTTTAGAGTTAAGGGATCAAATAATGATGGAATATGGAATGAAACCGGAGCATCTTTAAAGCTAATAGTTAATCCGCCTTGGTGGGCTACTTGGTGGGCTTATGCTCTTTATGGAATTATAATTATTCTAATAGTCGTAACTGTGCGGGAGTATGATTTAAATCGGCAAAGATTAAAACAAGAATTAATATTGGAGCATAAGCATGCTGAAAAACTGGAAGAAATTGATCACATGAAATCCAGGTTCTTTACAAACATTTCGCACGAGTTCAGAACGCCATTAACCTTAATTCTTGGCCCTGCCGAAAAAATATTAACATCTTGTAAAGATGAAAATTCCTTGAAGCAGGCAGGATTAATAAGAAAAAATGCAAACCGGCTTCTCGATTTGATTAATCAGCTTCTGGATCTTTCGAAGCTTGAAGCTGGAAAATTAAAGTTGCAGGCTTCTAATTCTAATCTTTCTTCCTTTATAAAAGGAATAGTAATGACTTTTGAATCCATCGCAGAAACTAAGGATATAACATTAAAAATTAGGTTGGAAAAAGAAGATGTTGAGGCATATTTCGATAAAGACAAAATGCAGAAGATACTTACGAACATTTTATCAAACGCATTTAAGTTTACTCCGGAGGGTGGAAAAATTACGGTAAGATTAATTGAAACGGATAATACTTCAGTAATTATTAGCGTGCGCGATACTGGTGTTGGTATTAGTAAAGATAATATTACAAAACTCTTTGATAGATTTTACCAGGTAGACAGTTCGCATACACGTGAACACGAAGGTACTGGAATAGGATTGGCATTAACAAAAGAATTGGTTGAATTACATCGAGGGAAAATTACTATAAATAGCATAGAAAGTGAATGGACAGAAGTATCAATTGAATTGCCGCTCGGAAAAAATCATCTTAAAGATGATGAAATAATTGAATGTTTTGATGCAGGGAAAGAACTTTCTGATGTTTTGGATGAGGATTACCTGACTGAAACTGCAGAAGAATTGACAGAAAAAGCATTAGATTCAGATAAAAACTTTGTGCTTGTAGTTGAGGATAATGCAGACGTGAGAGAATATATTAGAGAATCAATTTGCAATGAATACCAGATTATTGAAGCAATTAACGGCGAGCAAGGATTAAGAAAAGCCGAAAAAATCATTCCGGATTTAATTATCAGTGATGTTATGATGCCGAAGATTGATGGAATTGAGCTTTTAAAAAGGTTAAAAAGTGATTCTAAGACCAGTCACATACCTTTAATACTTTTAACTGCAAAATCGGCACAGTCGGATAAGCTCGAAGGGCTTGCAGTTGGTGCAGATGCATATCTAACTAAACCTTTTGATATAAATGAACTACAGGTTAGAATAAAAAGTCTGATAGAGCAAAGAAGAATGCTTCAATTGAAATTTAGTAGTGGTGATTTCATCCCAGAACGTGAAGAGAAAAAATTAAATAAACTTGACGAACAGTTTATGAATAGACTAAGGGGAATAATTGATCTGCATATTGCAGAAGAGGAATTCAGCATTGATCAATTTGGAAAAGAAGCTGGAATGAGCAGATCACAAGTTCACCGAAAGCTTAAAGCATTAACGGGAAGATCACCCAGCCAGTATTTAAGATTAATAAGACTATCTAGGGCAAAAAATATGATAGAAGAGCAGAAAGGAACAGTTTCTGAAATTGCTTATTCTGTTGGATTTTCAAGTCCTGCTTACTTCAGTCGTTGCTTTAAATCGGAATTCGGATACCCACCAAGTGATTTAGTAAATTAATTTTTTGTCCATTCTTAATCTTAATGCATTTTAGCTCAATTCATAATAAATTTCCCCAAAAGAGCATATGCGACATAAATGCAAGTGATCGCGACATACGTGCATGTATTTAGTTAAAAATTACAAACATTTGAGACATAGTTGATAGGTAGTGCGCCCTTTTATTTTGTTTATTTGTTCCGAACTTTTAATTATCAAAACACTAACAAACAAAAAGGAGCTTGCTATGAAAACCCTATTTGTCTCTCTCGTTGCTGTGTCTTTCTTGTTCTTTTTCGCCTGTCAGGAAGGCAATATAACCGATCCAGTAAATGATAATGTTGATAACCAGTCTAACAAGGATTACCTAACCTATATCAATGCAGAGGTAATAGAGCTGGATGGTTCAATGTATGATCCTGTCCACAAATCTGATTTAAAACAGAGTGCAGAAGTCAGCGGTAAATTAACATATGAACACAAATTATTTGTTGCTGATCCTATTCCCCCAGCTCCGCAGAATTATGTTCGGTTAAAAGTTATAGTGGACGCAGATATTTTCGTCCGATGTCCAAATGGTGATAGAATTTGGACAGTTACTGAATACTTTGAAGATGTTGTATCCATTCCACGAGTTAACGAAACAGAAGTATTCATTGAGAAAAGATTTTTTATTAAAAATGCTTGCTGCCACCCTGTCGACATGTTTTTTAAATTGAAGGTAACAGAGAAATCACTTGAAATTGAGTCAATGTGGCTACAAAAAAGTGACGCAAAGTTCATTGGTGATCCTGAATGGTAAAATCTTCCCGCAAGAAAAGTTTCAGTATTCTTTTTCTTGGCCCCGAAAATTTCGGGGCTTTTTAATTTAAATCAAAGGTGAATTTCTTTGGTTAGACAATTCATTCTTTCCTGATAAATAAATATTTTGCACTCAAATATTTATCTGCACTTTTCCCGGGAGGCACAAATGCGTTACCTTTTAGCATTTCTATTCTTAAGTTTAATTTTATTTATAAGCTGTGGTCCATCAAATACAGTAAAAGTGGATCACTTTTTCCCCCAAGGTGAAGTAGAAAATCTTACAAATTTTGTAATTGAATTCTCTGAAGATCTTGCCCCTGCTGATGTGCAGGATAAATGGCTCGATGATGAGTTTGTTTCTTTCTCGCCTAAAATTTCAGGAAAGTTTAAGTGGACATCGGCAAGCACACTTGTTTTTTCACCGGATGCACCGCTCGAACCAATACAAGGTTATTCTGTAACTGTAAATAAAAATGTTCTGTTCAACACAAACTTTGCTCCCGATTTTGAAGAATACAGTTTTCACACTCCATATTTTGATGTTACCAAAGTTGATTTTTTCTGGACTAACATTCCTTACCAGAGTTACAAGCTGAGTGTACAGGCTAATATACATTTCAACTATCCAGTTGATCCAAACAGTTTAAAGGATTTT
The DNA here is from genome assembly GCA_965365225.1 of uncultured Ignavibacteria bacterium. Classification (GTDB taxonomy): domain Bacteria; phylum Bacteroidota; class Ignavibacteria; order Ignavibacteriales; family Ignavibacteriaceae; genus IGN2. The sequence continues at coordinate 28,140 of CBDUAV010000009.1, forward strand.
TTGGAAGTCAAAAGATCCGGTGCGGAAATAACAGATTATCAAATTGTATCAGAGCATAGTGCAGATGTGATTGCTGTTAATTTTGGAGAAGTACAGCAAATAGATAAGGTGCAAAACTTTTCTATTAAAATAAAAGAAAATCTTCTTTCGATTTTAGGGAAAGAAGGATTAAAAGAATCAAGAGAATTTGATGTAAATCTTCCACCAATAACTAGACTTGCAATTACAAACGTAACTTCGGGTTTTGATGGAAGTACAGGGTGGATTGAAGTTACAACAACCCAAACAGTAGATGAAAAACAGGTAAGAAATTTTGTAAGTACAGAACCATCCAAAAAATTAGATTTTTCCGTAAGCGGAAATTCCTTCAGAATTGAAACTGATCTGGATAACGTGCAAACAGTGGAATTGAAAATCAAAAAAGGTCTGCCCGGTTTATACGGCGGCGAGCTTGAATTTGATTACGAAAAGGAAGTTTCAATGGTAAATGTTAATCCTTCAATAAACTTTGCAGATAAAAAGGGTAAATATTTAATGCTTGGTGGTGAAGAAAATCTTGAAGTGAATGCAGTAAATATTGATGAAGTACAAGTCGAAGTATCACAAGTTTTTAAAAACAACATTTTACATTTTCTCAATCGGTACAGTTATTACTACTATTACGATTACTACTACTATGACTACAATCCTGAATACTATGTAGACGATTATGGTAAAACTATTTATGAAGAGAAAATAAAACTTGCTGAAGGACAAAATTGGCTGAAAAGTTTTACTGTAAATCTTAATAAGGCTTTGGGACAAAAGTTTAAGGGAATTTACACTGTTTCCGTTCGCTCCGAAGATGAGCGATGGAGAAACGATTCCAAATTGGTAGCAATTTCTGATTTAGGTGTAATTTCAAAATTTGCCAACAATGAAATTTACGTTTTTGTAAATACAATTAGTGGAGCGCAGCCTGTTGCCGAAGCAGAAATAAGCATAATCTCTTCAAACAATCAAGTTATTCTAAACGCAAAGACTGACGAAGAAGGCGTTGCTGTTTTTAAAGATGTAAAAAATAATACGGAGGGATTTTACCCGCGGCTTATCGTTGTTGAAAAAGGGGAAGACTTCAATTACATTGATTTGAGAGAGACACGAATTGAAACATCGCGTTTCGATGTTGGGGGCTTAACACAGTATGCAAATGATTTTAATGTATTTACTTATTCTCCAAGAGACATTTACCGTCCGGGCGAAGATGTTAAAATTTCTTCGATTGTAAGAAATGATAAAATACAAATTATAAAAGATATTCCTGTTATAACAAAAATCATAACACCTTCAGGAAAAGTTTTTGAAGCGTATAAAAATGAATTGAATGAAGAAGGATCATATGTTGTTGGTTTCACTCTCCCCGATTACGCACAGACTGGAAGCTATTCTGCAAACATATTTACGGGAAGCGATCAGCTTATCGGCTCATATCAATTTAAAGTTGAAGAGTTTGTCCCTGATAAAATACGCGTTAATGTTAAAGCCGATAAAGAAAAAACCAAACCGGGGGAAAAAGTTAATATTAAAGTCGATGCAGAATTTCTTTTCGGTGCACCTGCGGCTGAGTTAAAATATGAAGTTGATATTCAATTAAATCATAAATCATTTTACAGTAAAAATTATCCGGATTATGTCTTTTCTAATTCTTCAATAAAAAATACAAGTATTGAAAATGTTTTCCTCGATGGTCAGTTGGATTCAGAGGGAAAAACAAGCATTGAATACAACATCCCAGCCGGAATTAAAAGTGGAGGAGTTGTAACGGGAACAGCATACGTAAGTGTTTTCGATTTAACAGGAAGAACGGTTACACGCTCAGCAAGTTTTGAAGTTTATCCAAAAGATTATTTCGTCGGGATAAAAACCACTGATTATTATTATGGAGTAAACGATAACATAAGATTCAACTTGCTTGCCGTTAACCCTGATGATAAAATAATTAATAATTTTTATGCAAAAGCAAAGTTAATACGCTACGAGTGGCAGACTGTTTTAAAAAAGGATAACAGCAATCGTTACTACTATGCATCGGAACAAAAAGAAGTAAGGGAATGGGAAAGGGATGTAACAATTAATGGTGAAACTCCTTTTAATTTTATTGTGCAGCGCTCAGGAAAATATGAGCTCAGAATTTTTAAGAAGGGAAGTGAATATTATCAGAAAAAAGTGTTTTATGCATATGGTTGGGGTTCATCAACAGCGGGTTCTTTTGAAGTTGATAAAGAGGGCAGAGTAGAAATTGTTTTCGATAAAGAAGAATATGAACCAGGTGAAAGCGCAAAAGTACTTTTTACCTGTCCATTTTCCGGCAAACTGCTTGTTACAGTAGAAAGAGGAAAAGTTCATTCTTATCAATATCTGCAAGTAGATTCAAAATCGGCTGAACTCGAAATTCCTCTAAGTGATGATTATATGCCTAATGTTTATGTAACTGCCACGTTATTCAAGGAGCACAACAAAGAAAACAATGCACCATTCTTAGTTGGTCATGGTTTCGCTTCGATGAAGGTTGTAAAGAAAAAGAACAAACTGCCTGTTTCTATTTCTGCACCGGAAAAAATAAAACCAAATACTGCTCAGCAAATAACAATTAAAACTGATGCGCAAAAAAATGTTTACATCACTCTTGCCGCAGTTGATGAGGGAATTCTACAGATAACAAATTACAAAACTCCGGATCCATTTGGTTTTATGTATGCTAAACGCCCGCTGATGATTGAAAGCTATGATCTTTACAAGCTTCTTCTTCCTGAAATTGTATCAAAAAGTTCATCACCCGGCGGCGGCGATATGATGGAAGAGCAGTTAAAGAAAAGAACCAATCCAATTTCCGTAAAAAGATTTAAGCTTCTTTCTTACTGGAGCGGAATTAAGAAAACCAACAGTGATGGTGTTGTAACTGTTTCACTTAATATTCCGCAGTTTAACGGAAGTGTTCGTTTGATGGCAGTCGCTTACACCGGTTCACGTTTCGGTTCTTCCGAAAAATTTATGAAAGTTGCTGATGATTTGATTATCGAACCGCAGATTCCAAGATTTCTTGCAGTAAATGATTCACTCGTTAGTCCTATTTCGGTTATAAACACAACAGATAAAACTGCTAACGTAGATATTACTGTTAAAGCTGAAGGTCCATTGAAAGTTACTTCTTCAACAAAAAAATCCTTAACCATAAATCCAAATTCAACAAAAAGTGTAACATTTGGAATTGTTGCACAATCGCAGGTGGGTGCCGGTAAAATTATTATTGAAACAAGCGGGCTTGCAAATGTAAAAGAGGAAATTGATATTGCTGTTCGTCCAATCTCTCCATTAATTGTTGAAACGGGCTCAGGTTCAATTAAAGCTGGAAAAGAATTGCAAATAAACATTCCAAAAAATTTCTTAAAAGGAACTCAGACTACATCGCTTACAATCAGCAAGTTTCCTGCAATAAAGTTTGCGAAGCAGTTAAAATATCTTGTCGGCTATCCGCACGGTTGCATTGAGCAAACCGTTTCAAGATTATTTCCACAAATTTATTTTGAAGACCTTGCAAAACTTGTTGCACCCGAATTTTACAAAACAACCAATCCGGCATATTATGTAAAAGAAGGAATAAGAAAAGTTGAATCAATGCAATTGTATGACGGCTCCTTTGCTTATTGGCAAGGATGGACTGAAACAAGCTGGTGGGGAACTGTTTATGCAGCCCATTTTCTTTTAGAGGCAAAGAAAGCTGGATATGATGTTTCAGAATCTGTGATGAAAAAAATGTTAAAGTATTTATCAACAAGAGTAAAAGAGCAAAGCACTTTCGATTATGTAACCTACTCGCAGACAGGCAGGACGATCAGAAAAATTGCTAAGAAAGAAATCCTTTACTCACTCTATGTGCTTGCGCTTGCTAAAGAAGGGGATATTGCAACAATGAATTATTATAAAGCAAGACCACATCTTGTTTCAAACGATATGCGATATTTGCTTGCAGGTTCTTATGCATTGATGGGAAGATGGAATAATTACTATGAGATTGTTCCTAATTCTTTTCAACCGGAAAAAACTGATCGTTTAACAGGTGGCAGTTTTGATTCTGATATTCGTGCGAATGCAATTATGCTTAATGTTTTACTGGAAGTTGATCCTTCAAACGAACAGGTGCCGGTTATTATTAAATATCTTTCACAAAATTCGAATAGAATGTACTCAACACAGGAAAGATCATTTGCGTTTCTTGCACTCGGAAAGGCAGCGAGCCTGAATGCAGATGCAAATGTTACAATTGATATTCTTGTTGCTGGAAAATCTTTAAATAAATTTTCAGGAAAAGATTTAACTGTAACAGATGAAAAACTAAATGCTGCAAATGTAACTTTAAAAGGAAGCGGCAGCGGTGAAGTATACTATTTCTGGAGTGCTGAAGGAGTTAAGCTAAATGAAAAAGTTAAAGAAGAAGATTCTTATTTAAGGATTAGAAGATCATTTTACAGTTATAAAACCGGAAGAATTATTCCTGATTTCCGATTTTACCAGGGCGAGTTAATTGTATGCAAAATTGAGTTAACAGGTTTTGAAAGAAATGCCCAAAACATCGTTATCACGGATTTAATTCCCGCGGGATTTGAAATTGAAAATCCGAGGCTTAATCCTGCAACGGAAATACAATGGGTTCCCAAACATCCAATGTATGTGCAATATATGGATATCCGTGACGACCGTTTATTACTCTTCACGGATTTGAATAGAAATAAAACAAAAGAGTTTTACTACTTGCTTCGAGTTGTAAATCAAGGTACCTATCAATTACCAGTAATAGGTGCAGAAGCAATGTACGATCAGGAGTATCATTCATATAACGGAGCTGGAGTTGTGAAAGTGTTAAAGAGTTTGGGAGAATAGCGCTATCCCGAACTTATTTCGGTATCATTTAATTATAAACTGAATACCCTGAAACAAGTTCAGGGTAAAAAATAATTATGCAATTTGAATTAATTAAAAAATATCAAAAATCAGTAATGGTTGTTTTTTCAATCTTGCTGCTTTTTGTTTTGATGGATTTGCTATTTCCACTTCCAAAGCGAAAAGAATTCTCAAAACAAATTCATGCAAAAGATGGAACACTGCTCACAGCTTATTTAACAAGTGATGATAAGTGGAGACTGCGAACTGAATTGGAAGAAGTTTCACCAGAATTAATTAAAGCAGTAATTGAAAAAGAAGATAACTTGTTTTACTGGCACTTCGGAATTAATCCTGCATCAATTGTGCGTGCACTTTACAAAAATTTAATCAATGGTGAAGTTAAATCTGGTGCATCTACAATTACAATGCAGGTTGCACGATTGCTCGAACCCAAAGAGCGAACCTACGGTAATAAATTGGTTGAAGTATTCCGTGCACTGCAGCTTGAATTAAAATATTCCAAAGAAGAAATACTTGAGCTTTATTTAAGTCTGCTGCCATTTGGTGGTAACATCGAAGGTGTGAAGTCAGCATCATATATTTACTTCAACAGACCCCCCAGTAAACTCAGCTTGGCTCAGTCAATAATGCTTGCTGTAATTCCAAATGATCCGAATAAGCTTCGCCTCGATCGAAATCCAACATCAGGAAAGGAAAATTCCAATGCTATTGTCATTCCCGGGAGCAAAGCGACTCGGGAATCTGACAGTAATTTTTCGCGTTCAGATTCCGGACAAACCGGAATGACAGTCATTCACAGCAATCCATTAATAAAAAAACTGAATTACTGGATTAATAAATTCAAGCAGGATAAAGTTTTTTCATCAATTGATTTAAAGGATGCTACTGAAGAACCTATTGAATCACATCGTTACGCTGTCCCGGTTTTAGCACCACATTTTAGTTATTATTTAAAGGAAAATTTTGTTGGTGACATTTTAGTTACAACGCTTGATCTTGAACTGCAGCAGACTGCAGAGAATATTTTACTGCACAATGTTAGGAAAATTTTCTATAAAGGAATTACTAACGGTGCCGTTCTTGTAATTGATAACAAAAATTCATCCGTGGTTGCTTACTGTGGATCAGCAGATTTTCATGATGCGGGTTCATACGGGCAGGTAAATGGTATTACTGCAGTTCGTTCACCCGGCTCAACATTAAAAGCAGCGCTGTATGCTTATGCTTTTGATGATGGTAACCTAACTCCAAAATTGAAGCTGGCAGATATTCCAACAGATTTCAATGGCTATCAACCGGAAAATTATGATTTGAAATTTTACGGAAATGTATCAACAGAATTTGCACTGGTTAACTCATTGAACATTCCGGCTGTAAAACTTCTTGAACAAGTTGGATTGACTAATTTCATCAATTTTCTTGAAGGAAGTGGAATCAATCAAATACAAAAACAAAAAGATAAACTTGGTCTTTCTTTGATTCTTGGCGGCTGTGGCACAAACTTATTTGAGCTAACGAGATTATTTACTTCTTTTTCACAAAAAGGAAAACTTCATTCAATAAATTTTTTATTAAATGAAGATAAAAATGAAGGCGTCCAAATATTTTCCGAATCTTCATCTTATTTAGTTGCAAAAATTCTTTCAGGTATAAACAGAAGTGATATTGCAAGTCTATCAAACTACTCGAAGCTTCCAAAGTTTGCATGGAAAACCGGAACTTCGTACGGAAAAAGAGATGCTTGGTCAATCGGGTTTAATCCTAATTATACAATTGGTGTTTGGATGGGAAATTTTAATGGAGCTGGTTCGCCAAACCTATCGGGTGGAGAAGTTGCAGTTCCGCTGCTGTTCGAGCTTTTTAGTGCTATAGATTATGATTCGGATGTTAAATGGTTCGATGTTCCGGAAGAACTTTATGAAAGAAGTGTTTGCAGCGAAAGCGGTTTGGTTCCCACCCAATATTGTAAAAGTGTGGTAATGGATTTTGTAATTAAAGATAAATCACACAACGAAATATGTAACATACACAAACCTGTTTACGTAAGTTTGGATGAAACAATTCAATACTGCACCGGTTGTCTCCCTTTTTCGGAATACAAAAAAGTCGTATATCCTGTTTTCCGGCCAGAATTGACTGTTTGGCTTGCTCAAAATAATTATAGTTTTCGTGCGCCACCATTACACAATCCTGATTGTAATTCTAAGTTTGAAGAAACAGGACCAAAAATTTTATCGCCATCGGAAGATTATGAATATTTAGTTGAAGAAAATTCCGGACAGGAAATTCTTTTACTTGCAGCATCGGATAGCAGGGTGCAAACACATTACTGGTATGTGAATGATAGATTCTTCAAAAAATGTAAACCAGGTGAAAGAGTATTTTTAAATCCTGAAGCAAAAGATTTAATAATAACCTGCCTTGATGACAAAGGTAGAGATAAGAGTATAAGTATTAATGTTAAATATTATTAAAATCCTGATTAGTATGTGTTGCAAGATTTAAGAAAGCTCAAAAAGTACTATTACACCTCCTATTTTCTCGATTATTCATATCATTCAAAAATAATTCTAATTACCCCAAGTAAAAATTAGTTAAAAATCTTATCCTTCTTTATCATTTCCGTTTTGTTCTTTTATTTTCTGATTGAATATCTTATACCATGAACCTATTTTTATATATCAATCCAAAAAAAATCATTTCAGATGCAAAAGGGTGCAGAGCTTTCTGCAGAAGAAAAGTATCAGCTTTTAAGGGATATTTCCTTTAAGATAAAGGATACCTTCGATCTAGATATAATTTTAAATTTACTGCTTGATACTTTATATACTGTAATAAAATATGATGCTGCGGGAATTTTTATTCTAAGTGAAAGCATAACTGATCTTCATTATAAATTCCCAGGTCAAAAAATATCCGGAATAGCACGGCGGGGATATAAACGTGCAGGTGAATCCGATGAAATGCTGATTGAAGGAAAAGGAATAATTGGGCATGTAATAAAGACCGGCGAAAGCCAGATTATTGATGATGTTAGAGTTGAACCACGTTACGTAGTTGGAAGAAAGAAATCCCTCTCAGAGATAACAGTTCCAATTTTCATAAATAATGATGTAATTGGTGCCTTGGATGTTGAAAGTGATCACCTAGCTGCCTTTGATGAAAATGATCTGGATTTGTTAAAATTTTTTGCTGATGCTTCAGCCATCTCAATTGAAAAAGCAATGCTTCACCAGCAAATTCTTGATAAAGAAAAATGGGAAGAGCAGTTGCAGATAGCAAAAGATGTACAATCAAGTCTGCTTCCATCCGCTCCTCCGCAAGTTAACGGTTACGATATTGATGCCATCTGTATCCCTACTTTTGAAATAGGAGGGGATTATTTTGATTATATTCCAATCGACAAAAATAAACTTGGAATTGTTGTAGCCGATGTGTCCGGTGATGGTGTTCCTGCAGCATTAATTATGGCAGCATTTCGTGCTTTGCTGAGAAATCAGGTTAGACTCAATTATCAGCCACATAGCGTAATGAATTTTTTAAACAAACAAATCTCAGATTTTTGCAGAAAAAGAGATTTCATTACTGCCTTTTATGGTTATATTGATTTGGAGAAGCACAAATTTGTTTATACTAACTGCGGTCACAATTACCCGCTTATTCTTAGTCCCAGTGGCAATGTAAGTTCTTTGGATGATAGCGGACCTTCATTAAATTTAGTTGTTGATGCTGGTTATAAGTCTACTTCTGTTGATCTCGAACCCGGAGAAATCATTATATTTTACACTGATGGTGTTACTGAGATCTTTAACGATGATAAAGAAGAATTCGGACTCGAGAGGTTAAAATCTGTTTTATCCGGTTCAGATGATGAATCAGCCGGAGGGATAATAAAGAAAGTTGTAAAATCCACAAAAGATTTTTCCAGGCACAGATATTATCTGGATGATTTTACAATTTTGGTATTAAAGAGGAATATAATTAATTAAGAATTTATTTTAATCAGAGGCTTCTATGGAATTAAATCCTATTAAAATTATAATATCATTTATAATTTCGCCACTATTTGTTCTATCAAATTTGTACTCCCAGGATACTTTTTCAATTGTTGCTGTAGATACAGTTACCGGAGAAATAGGAAGCGCAGGTGCGTCGTGTGTTGGACCCTTTGGAGGAGTTGGAGCATTTATACTAAGTGATGTGATTGAAGGAATAGGGGCAATTCATACTCAGGCATCATATAATGCCACAAACCAGCAGAATGCACGCAACCGCATGCTGGAAGGATTATCTCCCCAGGAAATTATTGATTGGCTTGTTGCAAATGATGCACAAAACAATCCAACAGTCCGTCAGTACGGAATAGTTGATCTTATACGAAATGGTGAAAGCGCTGCCTATACTGGAGTGAATTGTCTCGATTATAAAAATCATGTTACAGGTGCAGGGTATTCTGTCCAGGGCAATATACTCTTAGGGCAGGTTATTATTGATACAATGCAAACAATTTTTCTTAATTCTGCGGGACCCTTAGCCGATAAGCTTATGGCATCACTTCAGGCAGCAAAAATAATAGGTGCCGATACGCGCTGTGCAGTCAGAAATACTTCATCTCAGTCGGGATTTGTTAAAGTGGTACGAATTGGAGATGGAACTAATCCTTACTTGCAACTGGTAGTTCCGGATACACCTGTTGGAACTGATCCGATTGATTTTCTACAGGGAATGTTTAATGATTGGAAAGACTCACTTTTTACAGTTGTTGATCCATTTCTATCTGAAATTTCTGTTGATCCTGATTCACTACCTGCGGATGGAATATCACAAGCCACAATAACAATTTCACCAAAAAATAATTCAGATACGTTACTGGCAAGTGGATTACAAGTAGAGCTTTCAAACACTGGTGCTGGATTGTTGAGTACTGTTACTGATCTTGGAAACGGAACTTATGTAGCAAACCTAACGGCACCAATTGCTCTTGGAACCGATACAATTTCTGTCATTGTCATCTCGGGTATCGATACAGTTTCAATTTTTTGGAAAGCAATAGTGAGTTATTTTAGCCCAACGTCTATTGATGAACAGCTTATATCACCAAATGAATTTCATCTCTTTCAAAACTACCCACAACCTTTTAATCCAGCTACAACAATTAAATACCAGATTCCCAAAACGAGTAAGGTTATATTAAAAGTATTTGATGTCTTGGGAAATGAAATGGAAACGTTAGTTGATCAGAAAAAATCAGCTGGTATATATGAGATTGATTTTGATGGGACTGGATTAACTAGCGGCATTTATTTTTATTCTATAAAAACTAAAGAATTTACTGATACGAAAAAAATGATACTGCTTAAATAATTACCGTAGTTTATTTTTCTGAGAGCTAATTCTTCCTGTTAAAAATATAAATTATTATTTAATTTCTATTTATGCGTTATCATCAGTTTAAAATTCTAGTTTTAAATCTGCTTGTGTCCTTCATTATTCTTGCTGCCTGCGATCATGGCATTGCACCGTTACCAATAAACCCAGAACCAGCTGGTTTTACCGGTAGGATCACATTCATTGGTTCTTGGCCAGATAGCGTGAAGAGAACACATATCGTAGTATTTAAAGATCCACTTCTTGAAGCCGGAGACTTTAATATCTTTAATCTAAAATTTGTTAGTTGGGAAATTCCATTCGGGACAAATGTTTACTATTATAGCTCGCGTGATTCTTCCGTTATACCGGGTACAGGTGCATTTGGGTCGGGAGAGTATGCTTATGTAGCAGTAGCACAGCAATTTACTGAAGATCTCTCACTTAATAGGCGCGATTGGTTTGTGGCTGGTGTTTATTATAATCTGGGCGATGAATCACAACCAGGTAAATTGGTTATTCCTATTGATACATATATATGGAATATAAATATCAATTGTGATTTTAAAAATCCTCCTCCTCAACCGCCGGGAGGATTTTAATTTATGTTTAGAAATGCAGAAATATTAGTTAGAATGAAAATTCTATATTATTTTATTCTTTCTCTATTCATAGTCGGTATAGGCGAGGGTCAATCTTATTCAATAAGTGGAATTGTTGTCGATACACTTAATAATCCTCTGGCAAGGGTAAATATAGTTTTAGTTGGAACTAACTTTGGTGCATCTTCTGATGATGATGGCAGATATTTAATATCAAATGTTCAAAAGGGCAACTATAAAATGGAATTTTCTGCAATTGGTTTTGAGAAATATAGACTAGATACTGTTCTAATCACTGGCAGATCTATTATTATCGATGCAGTTCTGAAGGAAATAGTAATTGAATCTGAAGAAGTATTAGTAACAGCAGGAAAGTACGAACAGAAAAGATCCGAGTTACCAGTGAGTACCGAGATTATATCAGGAGAAGAATTTGCTGAAAGAAATTTCAGTAATCTTGAAGATGCTTTACGGTATGTCCCGGGTATAAATATGACTGATGATCAGATCAGCATCAGAGGTTCAAGTGGTTATAGCAGGGGTGCCGGTTCCAGGGCACTCTTAGCAATAGATGGTCTAACGTTTTACACGGGAGATACGGGTGAAATAGTTTGGGAAATGATTCCGGTAACAGAACTGAAACAGGTTGAAGTAATCAAGGGAGCTTCAAGCTCGCTTTATGGATCTGCTGCAATTGGTGGAGTGATAAATGGTTTGACACGGGATATATCAAAAGTGCCATTGACAATCTTTAATGGATTTTACGGCGTTTACGATAAACCTCATTACAATGATTGGGATTGGTCGGACGAGCGTAGACCATTTAGCGGACTAACGCTGTCACATTCAAACACATTCGGACAATTTGGCTTTAATGCTTCATTTACACGTCTCGAGGATTTAAGTTACAGACAGGATGACTTTTCCAAGAAGTATACTGGATTTCTAAAAGCACTTTACAGTTTTTCCCCAACTTCATCAATAACCTTATTAGGAAATAGTTTCAACAAAAGAGCTGGAAACTTTCTTTATTGGAAAGATTCTAGAAATGCTTTAGTCCAGCCGGAAGTTAACCGTAATCAACGAATTGAGACGGACAGATATCTTTTTGGAATTATATACAAAAATGTATTAAGTGACAGATTTTACTTAAATATTAGAACTAGTTATTATCATAATCATTTTAAAGATAGTGGTATACCTTCTAATGAATCTACCTCCCGCTTATATAAAGGAGAAATCCAGTTAAATGCCGATATAACAAATAATATAGTCCTGACTACCGGTACAGAAGGAAGTACATCCAATGTTAGTTCAAATCTTTTTGGCGATCCTAATTCATCGAGTATCGGGGCTTATGCTGTTGCAGATATCAATTTCGATTTTCCGCTAATTGGTTCTTTAGGAATAAGGTATGATTACAGTAAACTTGATTCACTGGATGGTTCCGGTGCAATTTCACCTAAATTGGGGATTAACTATAAACTTCTGAACAACTTGATTTTTAGATCCTCATTAGGAACGGGATTCAGAGCTCCCACTCTTGCGGAAGCATTTACTTCAACTTCCAGTAATGGAATAGTAGTCAAGCCCAACCCGAACATTAAATCAGAATCCAACCTAACTTTTGAATTAGCCGTAAATTACTCACCATTATATTTCTTGAACCTTGATGTTGCATTCTTTCACAATGAGTATTATGATATGATTGAACCGGCAATTGATCCTGCTGACGGATTGGTAGTGTTTGATAATGTAATAAGATCCAGGATACAGGGTTCCGAAGTAAACGCTTCAATAATATTTATACCTGATGAGTTATCATTGACTATGAGCTATACATATATGTGGGCGAGAGATCTCGATCAAAATATTGCATTGAAGTACAGACCTCGGCATCTTTTTTACTCAAGTTTTGATTTCAGAAAATGGAATTTAGATTTCGGTCTGGATTTTCGGTATTGGAGTGAGGTGGAAGAAATCGATAATGAACTTGTTGATCTTGGAATTATAGTCGATGGTGATTTGCGTTTTCCTGTTTATGTTACGGATATAAGGGCGGGATACAACTTTATATCAATAGGATTACCAATCAGAATTTTTCTAAACATTAAGAATGCATTTAATTATAATTATGTGGAGTTAATTGGAAATCTGAGAAAAATTAGAAACTATTCTTTTGGAATTAATCTAGCAATTTAGAAATAGAACTTTGCATTTCACTTGTATATTTCAAAATAAAATTCGAAGTTGAACGATAACTAAACTGGTTTAATTTGAAAATGATATTAAAAAATTAGTAGGTGTGTAATGAAAATAATATTTACTGTAGTCTATTTTTTTATTTTCGTAGGTTTGTTCTACGCTCAGCAGGCGAGTGAATATTTTCCTGATCAATCTGGATTTTATTGGGAGTACAAAGTAACTCCTTTGGATTCATTAAATAATGAAATTGATTCTTTGGTTTTTGCCAGAAAAGATACATTTTCCATTGTCAGTAATTACCAGGGTAGGCTTGCAAATATTGTCCCGACAAAGAGCGGACCATTGCAGACTATCAATCTTCAATCTTATGAAGATACATTATTTTATCATTTTGATGACACCAATGGATTTGAATTTTTCGATTTGGGTCCTCTTGAAGTTATTCTAGCACAACTTGATTCATTAGGAATAGACACAACTTTCAGCTTTCTAGATTTCTTCAAGTCGCTTGAAAATTGGTATTCGACTTATGGTTTTGCTTCACCTATTAACACAGCAGATACTTTAGTATCCAGAGACACTTTGATAAATACTCCAATTGGTCCTTTTACATTCAGGTTTGAATATTTTAGCACCAGACTCGAGGATGAAGCTTTACAAACCGCAATAGGAAATTTCAATTGTAAAAAGTTCTTTCTGAGATGGAAAGTTAGTGTTTTATTGTTACCCCCTCCTTTACCACCAACAGAGTTAATTTCAACAAAAGATACAATTTGGATTGCGCAGGATTACTGGATAGTACAGGATATAATTCCAACTAACCATATTGATTTAAGTTTTTTTAACGTGGATCCATTTTCAATTCCCGGACTAAAAACAGAAATCGAAGCGGTTACAAATATTGAAGATGAGTTTACAGCTCCAGAAAATTTTTACTTATCACAAAACTATCCTAACCCTTTTAATCCAGCAACTAATATTGAATTTCGGATTGTGGAAGGTGGATTTGTTTCGCTTAAAATTTACGATGTGCTGGGAAATGAAATTGCAACATTAATAAACGAAAGCAAACCTGCTGGAACTTATGAGGTTAATTGGAACGCAGATAAATTTTCTAGCGGTGTTTATTTTTATAAGGTTTCAGTGGGAGAAATAGTGGAAACAAAAAAGATGCTGCTTGTAAAATAGCCTGTTATAAATGTTTTTTAATAATCCCTGCTTAATATTTAGGCGGGGATTTTTTATGTCTAATCAAGTTACTTAATTGCTAATTGTTACTAATTGCCAAGTTAAGTCTTCTTGATTTTATGCTGGAACATAGATAAGTTTGAATAGCTTTTAAAGGGAAAGCTAAAAGTGGAGGGCATACTACAGAGGGAGAAAAAGTATACTATTTTCGCTGCAAATCATTAATCTCTTCTAATTGTAATATGAACCACTTTGGATTAGTTAATAATTATTTATCCAAAAGGAGGTGATACCATTGTACGATTTGATTAGGTTGCTCTAACTTATGAGAACTTAATTCATCACAAAAAAAGGGAGAAATTTAAATGAAATCATTCTTATCAATTTTTGTAGTATCAGTACTGCTAGGTTTTTATTTTATGAGCTGTCAATCACCTGATACACCT
>CBDUAV010000010.1:0-42852 GCA_965365225.1 uncultured Ignavibacteria bacterium
AAAAACTTAATGAAATTATCAATTACACTTGGCGGATTTTTATTTTTATTATCAATTAATCTTTTTGCACAATGGAGTGACAGTGTTAAGGTTTACTGGCTCGAGCCGGTTGAGATCACTTCACAAAAATTAAGTCTTGGTGATTATCAAACACCTGTTGAAAAAGATAATCTTTCCTCTCTATTAAACAGGAACGGATTTAACTTAATCCGCAAAGGAGTTTTCTTTGCGCAGGATATTTATGCAGACGGGTTCAAAAAGGGAGATGTAAGTGTTGTTATTGACGGCGAGCGTTATCATTGTGCATGCCCGAATAGAATGGATTCGCCGCTTTCACGCGTAAATCCTTTAGAATTAGAATCGCTTGAATTGAATAAAACTGCGGGGAATATTCAAAGCGGGTTGGGCGGTAAGGTTTCATTCCATCGTACAGTTCCCGTTGAACCAATTTCACTTAGAGCAGGATTGTCCGGATCATCGGCAGCGTCGAAAACATTTGACGGTTCGCTTTCTGCGGAAGGTTTCAATCATAGGTTATCTTTAAGATATTCATCCGGACTTCCGTATCAAGATGCTGACGGCAGAAGCTTTAAAGATTTATACGGCTATAAGGATAATTTCAGCTACAAACTTGCAGAGGCAACATTCCATGGCACCGAATCACTTTGGAAATACGGTACAGCATTCACTTACACGGGAAATGTTTCATTCCCTTATTTATTGATGGATGAAATAAGCAATAAAGTCTTCAGTGGATACATTAGTTATAACAGCAACAAAATTTATTTTAATTACACTGATCATCTGATGACAAACGAGCTTCGTGTTAGTACCGGTTCAATGGAAAGCGACGCAAAAAATTTAACAATCGGAGCAATCGGAGATTTTTATGAAGTATTTTTTAGAAACTGGAATATTGATAATGTAATAGCCACCCCGATGACAACAATTAATAATAATATGCTGCCCGATGTTAATATGTATTCCGCATCGCTTATTAGAAAATTTGATTTTGAAAAAATTATTATTTCCGGAAGAGCTGGTGTTGTTCATCATTCTGTCGGCAATGAAGTTAGAAAGGAGTTTTATAAATCGCTTTATCCTGATGCTGAATTAAGCAGATGGTTTCCTACTTTTGGTTTAAGTGTAACTTATTCAACGATAATTTCAGATGGCTGGGATGCAGCGGGACTTTTAGAAGCTGCATCGGAAGCACCTGAGACAGAATACTTATTTATTGCAGTACAAAAACCGATGGCAAAACCAAACTGGTCCGGCAATCCTACACTCAATCAACCGATTCGCACAACACTTAGAGCTTCAATAGGTTACAATTACTTTAACCTTGAATTATTTGGGACAAGAGTTTGGAATTATGTTAATCTAAAAAAAGATGCAGTTGGAACAAAACCATATACTACTTACGAAAACATTGATGCTTATTTGTTAGGTTTTAATTTCAGAATAAATTGGAATTTTATTGAGATGAACGCTGGTTATACCTATGCTCAGAATACTACTAATGGCGCGCCGCTTTCAGAAATTCCACCCCTAAATATATCAACGAAACTCACATCACCTTTAATTTATAGTACTGTCCTTTATATAAAACACACTTATAATAACGCTCAATTAAGAGTTGATAAAACACTAAACGAATCCACAACACCGGCGTGGAATAAGTTTGATGCTGGAGTTATGTATAGCACAAACTCGTTTTTAGTTTCACTTGAGGTTGAAAACATTACTAATATTTTATACTATCAACATCTTTCTTACTTAAGAGATCCCTTTGCCTCTGGAAATGAAGTGTACGAACCCGGTACTACTGTAAGGTTGAATTTTAGATTGAATCAGCTTTTGTAAAATATAGAGACAAAATTGATCAGCGTTCGCTTTCTGAATTGTCATTACGTAGGATATGTCGTATTATTTAAAATCAAATTCAATTATTTAACCAGGAGTTCTAATGTCCGTTGAGATGAACAAGGTAATTACGTTTAATTTTACAGTAAAAGACGAAGAAGGCGCAGTGCTCGATTCATCAGAAAACAAAGAACCGCTTTCATATTTAAGCGGAACAAATTCAATTCTTCCAAAGCTTGAAGAAACATTAAATGGTATGATTATCGGCAGCATAAAAAATGTTAAAATAGCGGCCGGTGAAGCTTACGGTGATTATAAAGAAGAAGCAGTTCAAACTGTAAAGAAAGAACAATTTCCACAGGAAGCACAGCTTGTTGCAGGTGCAAGATACGTTGCCAACTCTCCAGATGGCGGACAAATGCCGTTTGTAATTAAAGAGGTTAAAGAAAATGATGTAACTGTAGATTTTAATCATCCGCTTGCAGGAAAAGATTTAGAATTTGATGTTGAACTTTTAGATGTTAGAGATGCAACACCTGAAGAAATGCAGCACGGTCATGTTCATGGTCCCGGCGGGCATAATCATTAAAGCGCTATTGTCATTGCGATCCCGACTTTAGTCAGGAGAAGCAATCTTTTAAGAATGTGGATGTCACGGTCTTACCGTGACATTGTCCTTGTTATCCCGTCACGGCACAACCGCGACGGCCTGACACTAAGCCGGTTCAAACAAAGTACAAACAGCACCAGCGGGATCTTCAATAACACAGAACTTTCCATAACCAGTCATTTCTTTTGGTTGAGATAAAACCTTACCACCATTTTCTTTACAAATTTTTGCACTTTCTTCGGCATTTTTTACTGTAATGTAAATCATCCACTGAGAGGGAAGGTGAGAATTGCCTCCCTGTTTGTGGCAAATTCCCGCGTTTGTCTTTCCACTATCGGGTGAGTTCATATTAAAATCATTATAGTCACCCATTGATACTGGGGCAGCTTTCCATCCAACAACCTTGCTGTAAAAGTCTTTTACTTTTTCAGCATCCGGCACGGTCAAATCAAACCAGGTGATTGAACCAATTTCGGGTTTACTACTATTACTCATAAATCTCTATTATTTTAAAGATGTTATATTTTCTTTTTTCACGTTAATAAAATATTAAATTAAATAATAAACATTCTCTTATCATTATATAAAAATTAGCAATGAATTCTTATAAGTATTTGACCCTCTTTTTTTTCTTTACTATAAATGCTTTTGCACAATCAAACGCCGGTATTCAAAGTCTGGCTTCCGATTTTTTCGAGTGGAGAAAAGCAACGCAGCCAGCAACCGAGGATGATATTCTAAGAGTAGAAAGACCTGACAGCTGGATACCGGATTTTTCACCCGAGGCGTTAGAGAGAAACAAGCAAAAGTACGTTGAATATTCAACCAGATTAAAAAACTTACCTAAAGACAACTGGTTTCGATCGGATAGCGTTGATTTTCTCTTGCTACATTCTGCAATTGAGAGAGTCAACTGGGAACTCAATATACTTCGATCGCCGTACCGCAACCCTGATTTTTATGTGCACCAAACAGTGGGGGCTGTATATGAGCTTTTACTCATTCACTCACCGATGACGGATAAGAGAATGAAAAATATAATTCTCCGACTCCAATCAATTTCGCAAACGGTCGAATATGCAAAGCAGAATCTATCCGAAGCGGTTGAACCCTTTGCCGCGGTTGCATTAGAAAATTTGACTGAGATAAGAGCTCGGCTATATAAAATGCGTGACGGGCTGTTATTAATTTCAGATAGAAATTTTGAGGATGAACTTAACAAAGCAGTTGAGCAGGCTGCGAAATCACTAGAAAATTATAAAGAATGGATTGAACAGAACATATCAAGAATGAGCAAAGACTTCAGTGTGGGGAGAGAGAACTATGTTTACTTTCTGAGAAATATAGCTTTGATGACAAATTCTCCGGAAGAACTTTTACTATTGGGAAAAAGTGAATGGAACCGATCGGTGTCATTTGATATGTTTGAAAGAGAAAGAAATTCGGAACTACCCGAACTCAAAATCTTTACTTCGGTAGAAGAGCAGATAAGACAAGAAAGAATTTATGAGGAAGAGATAAGAGAATTCTTAGTTGATAAAAATTTAATGAGTATTCCTGACTGGATTCAGCATTACATCAACAAAAAAGTTCCTCCACACATTGAACCGTTTACTAATATGGGTGTGGTTGATGATTTGACTTCTGAAACAAGATTAAATGAAGATGGAGTGAGCTATATTCCCGAACCATCGGAGAGTATGTCTTACTTTCGGCTTGCTACTGCAAAAGATCCAAGACCGATAATAATCCATGAAGGTGTTCCCGGTCATTATTTCCAGATGGTGTTATCTTGGGCGAATCCAAATCCTATCCGAAGAAGATTTTTTGATTCCGGTTCGAACGAAGGAATTGGTTTTTACGTTGAAGAACTTCTGCTTCAGTACGGTTTATTTGATGATTCACCCCGTACGAGAGAAATAATTTACAGCTTCATGCGCCTGCGTGCTTTAAGAGTTGATGTGGACATTAATCTTGCTCTTGACAATTACACAATTGAAGATGCTGGGAAATATCTTTCTTCAACAGTGCCTATGGATTTAACAACCGGGATAGATGAAGCAAGATTTTTTGCTTACAATCCCGGGCAGGCAATTACATATCAGATCGGGAAACTTCAAATCCTAAATCTCATTACTGATGCTAAAATTTTACTTGGTGATAAATTTGATCTCAAAGATTATCACGATTATATGATGCAGAATGGAAATGTTCCTATTGCCTTGCAAAGATGGGAATATCTTGGACTTAAAGACGAAATTGAAAAACTCTGGCCACAAAATTAAGTTGAATCCAATATGAAAAAAGTTTTAACAGCAGTCATTTTGTGTTCTTTATTCGCATTTTCACAAAAGAAAGAATTAACTCTTGATGACATTTTCATTTCAAACAAATTCATTACAGAAAATGTTGATAATATAAGATGGAAACCTGACGGTTCTGCTTTTGCATTCACAAAGAACAATTCAAGCACATTGTTAAATGATATTTATCTTTTTGATTTGAATACCCTGGAAGAAAGACTCTTTTTATCTGCTGAAAAATTGGTCTACAATAACGAGCAGATTAATATGAGCAGCTACGAGTGGACGGATGATGGTAATTACCTTCTGATTCGAGGCCCCGAAAAAAGAATCTGGCGGCATTCAAGAATGTCTCCCGTTTACTTATTCAATATTGAATCAGGAAAAATACGTGCAATTGCTAATGAACACCCGGGACTGAAAAATGTTAAACTTTCACCTGACGGAAACCTTGCTGGCTATGTTAAAGAGCATAATCTATTTATAGTTGAATTATCAACAGGAAAAGAAACACAACTTACTTATGACGGGAATGAAAATATTCTCAACGGCGAGTTCGACTGGGTCTATGAGGAGGAATTCAGCATTTCGGACGGGTGGCAATGGTCGAGGGACGGAAAAAAAATCGCATTCTGGAAATTTGATCAATCCAGAGTGAAAGAGTTTTATTTAATAGATGAAATGCCTCCATACAATAAGGTTATGCCTCTTAAATATCCAAAGGTTGGTGAGCAGAATGCGATTGTTAAAATAGGAATTATTGATCTTCAATCTTTTGAAACAAAATGGATGGATACCGGATTGAATGATGATATTTACCTTCCTAGAATTTACTGGACTAATACTTCCAACGAACTTTCAATTATAAGATTAAACCGACTTCAGAACCAGCTTGATTTTATTCTTGCAGATACCGAATCCGGCAAAACGAAAATTATTTTATCCGAGAGCGATACCTGCTGGGTTGATGTTGAAGAAAAACACGCCATCTTTCCTGAAAAGGAAAATGAATTTCTCTGGGTTTCAGAGCGTAGCGGGTTCAGACATATTTACCTGTACGATTATTCAGGAAAACTGGTAAAGCAAGTTACATTAGGTGATTGGGAGGTAACCTCACTTGAAGGTTATTCAGAATCCGATCAGCTTGTTTACTTTTATGGTAAAAAAGATTCAGAGACAGAACAGCATATTTACAGGATTAAAAGTGATGGAACGGAATTAGAAAAAATAACTGGAGAGCCAGGCTGGAACAAGGCAAACTTTTCTCCGGGCTATAAATTCTTCATTCACACTTACAATAATTTAACTACTCCATTAAAAATTTATTTAAGAAAAACAGATGGCGAGTTGGTAAAAACATTAAAGGAAAACAATCTTGTTGTATTAAATGAGTACGATTTATCCTTTCCCGAATTGGGCACATTTAAAACCAGCGACAGTGTGCGGCTGAATTATATGATCACTAAACCAAAAAATTTTAATCCGGACAAAAAATATCCGGTGCTTGTTTTTGGTTATGGCGGACCCGGTTCACAGAGAGCAGTAGATCAATGGTATGGAAATCGTCAGCTTTATCATATGATGATGGCGCAAAGTGGTTTTATAGTTTTCACTGTTGATAACAGAGGCACTGGGGGCAGAGGTAAATCGTTTAAAAATTTAATGTACAGAGA
The DNA here is from genome assembly GCA_965365225.1 of uncultured Ignavibacteria bacterium. Taxonomy (GTDB): domain Bacteria; phylum Bacteroidota; class Ignavibacteria; order Ignavibacteriales; family Ignavibacteriaceae; genus IGN2. The sequence continues at coordinate 6,453 of CBDUAV010000010.1, forward strand.
TTTGAGCAAGTGGCCGGTTATTGATCACATAGAAGCAGCAAAATATCTGGCAACGCTTCCGTATGTTGATTCTAACAGAATGGGAGTTTGGGGCTGGAGCGGAGGAGGAACTCTTACTCTGTGGCTTTTAACAAGAGCATACGATTATTTCAAGGCGGGGGTTTCTGTAGCACCCAACACTGAATTTCTGAACTATGATGGAATCTGGAGTGAAAGATATATGCGGCTTCCTGAAGACAATGCTGATGGTTATATTCAAGCCTCACCACAAACCTTTGCTCATCAGCTCGGAGGGAAATTATTACTTGTCCACGGTACCCAGGATGATAACGTTCATTACCAGCACTCTTTGCAAATGGCGAAAAAGCTTCAGGATGCAGGCAAGCAATTTGAATTAATGCTTTATCCGAATAAACACCACAGTATTCGGGGTGCAGAGACTCAAAAACATTTGTATGAAATGATGACAAATTTCTTTTTGAGAACATTGTAAATTCAAAAATCCCTTGCTTGGTTTTCATTAATTTAGAATATTGTCAGCCACCTAAGGGCTAATTTTTCTTTAACATCAAAATCACAAAAACAAAGGAGGCTCTATGAAAAAACTTTTCTTAATTTTTTTCGCGTTTCTGTTTATTGCATCACTTACATATACACAGGATATGGATGAGCTCAAAAAGAAAGTTCAGGAGACGAACAATATGTATGCAGAGAAAATGGTTTCAGGAGATGTAGATGAACTTTGGCCACTTTATACAGATGATGTAATTGCAATGCCAAGTTACGAACCAATGTTAAAAGGCATTGATGCAAATAAAAAATCATGGGAAGGTATGAAGCAATCTGGCGTAAAAATGACTGCGTTCAAAACCACGGTTACTGATTTGATGAAATATGGTGATTTAGTTGTTGATATAGGTACATACGAAATTACAATGAGCATTCCAGGTATGGATCAGCCATGGGATGATCATGGAAAATATCTTACATTGTGGGAAATGCAGGATGACGGTTCGATGAAGATAAAAGTTGAAACAAGGAATACAGATGTAAATCCATGGATGGAAATGCAAAAAGACGAAGAGTATGAAAGCCACGAGGGTCACAAGGAAATGGAAAAGGATGAAGACAAAGATTAATTTAGTATAAGTTATCAAATAAGGCGAATCTAAAAGGATTCGCCTTCTTATTGTACAAAATATCTGTTTTCAGTGCTATCTTACCGCAAAATCTAACGATAGTGTACTTCATTTTGAAGTGTAATTCTTGCATTAAATTGATAAATTTTCATTTTTTAAATCAAATTGCTATATAGCGAATCACTTCAAATAGATTAACTAATTTTAATATGTTGCGGAATTTTTAATGGAGAGAATAACTGCTATCGGGGAAGTATTGTTTGATGTTTATCCTGAAACTAAAAACCTTGGTGGTGCACCATTAAATTTTCTATATCATATTCACAAATTAACGAACAGAGGAAATATAATCAGTCGTGTTGGATTTGATGTTTTAGGAAACAAAATTCTTAATTTTTTAAAAATTAAAGGAATAGAAACAAAATATATTCAAGTAGATCATCTACATCCTACAGGAGTAACCACTGTCAATCTCGACGAAAATAAAGTTCCTTCTTTTAATATTGATGAAGAGCGTGCTTACGATTATATCGAAATGAATGATGAAATCACTCAGCTTATAAATGAGAAAACAGATTGTCTCTATTTTGGATCACTTGCGCAGCGAAGCGAAACTTCAAAATCAACAATTCATAATTTGCTTGGGGAAAAAACAAAATATTTTTGCGATTTAAATATCCGCCAGAATTTTTACAGTAAAGAAATTATCACTAAATCACTAACAGCGGCAGATGTGCTCAAACTTAATCTTGGTGAGCTGAAATTAATTAACGACTTATTATTCAAGGAAAAATTCATCATTGATACTTGCGCTAAAAGAGTTATGGAAAATTTTGATATTGAATTAATTGCAATTACAAAAGGTGCTGAAGGCTCAACATTATTTAATAATAAGGGAAAGGATGATTGCAGAACGATCTCATCAGCGGTAGTTGACACACTCGGTGCCGGCGATGCCTTTGCTGCAATTGTTTGCCTTGGATACATTAAGAATTGGAATCTTGCTGAAATGAACATACTGGCGAATGAGTTCGCAAATCAAATATGTCAGATTAAAGGAGCTTTACCTGAAAATGATGAAGTATATGAAATGATCAAAGAGAAATTTAATAATGAATAAAAGATCTCGAAAAAAAGGTTTATACATACAGCTTTACAGTATTCATGGGCTTATCCGCGGAAATAATCTGGAACTTGGACGTGATGCGGACACTGGCGGACAAACAAAATATGTTCTGGAGCTAGCACATACTTTAAGTGAAGACCCGCGTGTTGAAAAAATTGAACTGGTAACACGGCAAATAAAAGATAAAAAATTTTCAACTGATTATTCTATTCCCAAAGAAAAAATAAATGCAAAACTCAGCATAATTCGTATTAGGTGCGGTGGGGGAAAGTACATTCGTAAAGAACTCCTATGGAATCACCTGGAAGAATTTGTTGATAAAAGTATTAAGTATATAAAAACAGTCGGAAAACTTCCTGATATTATTCATAGTCACTACGCTGATGCAGGGTATGTTTGTACCGAGCTGACACAATTTTTTGGAATACCGTTCATACATACTGGTCATTCACTTGGGAGAGATAAGTTGCGCAAGCTATTAAGCGACGGAATGGATAAAAACGAGATTGAAAAAAGATTTAAAATAAACCACAGGATAGATGTAGAAGAAAATATAATTCATTTTGCCAATAGAATTATAACCAGCACAAAGCAGGAAATTCAAAATCAGTACGGTGATTATGATAATACTGCGCCTGAAAAATTTTGTGTAATTCCACCGGGCGTCGACCTGGAAAAATTCTATCCTTACAACTCAAGAATCCCTTTAGATGAAGAAACGGCTAAACTTCTGCAAACAATCAGCAATCAGCTGCTTAAATTTTTTGTTAGGATTGAAAAACCTCTTATTCTAACTGTTTGTAGACCTGACAAAAGAAAAAACATTACGGGTTTAATAAAAGCTTACGGTGAAGATGTGGATCTGCAGGAAAAAGCAAACCTTGCTATCTTTGCCGGTATTAGGGAAGATATACAGGAAATGCCGGATAATGAACGTGAAGTGTTAACCGATATTCTATTGCTGATGGATAAATATAATCTTTACGGAAAAATGGCTATACCTAAACGCCACAACACTCAGACCGAAGTTCCGGAGCTTTACAGAATTGCTGCAGACACTGGCGGTGTATTTACAAACGTTGCATTAACAGAACCATTCGGATTAACTTTAATTGAAGCTGCAGCCAGCGGGGTGCCTGTGGTTGCAACAGATGATGGAGGACCAAGAGATATTTTAGAAAATTGTAAAAATGGAATGCTGGTTGATGTATCTGATACAAAAAATATTTCGGAAGCAATTAAAAAAATTATATATGATAAGAAATTATGGCTGCAATTTTCGGAAGGTGGCATGAAAAATGTAAAAAAATATTATACATGGAAGGCACATGTGCAAACTTATTTAAAAGAAATTGAAGAGTTGGTCGAAAAGGGACAGGATAATCAAAAAGTTTTTGCGTTAGTTGGGAAAAAACTGCTTGATGCCGAAAAGCTGATAGTTTCGGATATCGATCATACATTAATAGGTGAAGATGATGGGCTGGAAGAATTTATTAAAGTTTTGAATTATGCGGGTAATAAAGTGGGCTTTGCCGTGGCTACAGGCAGAACAGTTGATTCTGCATTCAGCGTTTTGAAAGAATATAAAGTTCCATATCCTGATATAATTATTTCTTCAGTCGGCGCAGAAATTTATTACAACTACCGGGGCAAACTAATATATTCAACAGGATGGGATGCACATATAAAACATCAATGGAACAGAGATAAAATTAAAAAGTTGCTAAAAGGATTTGAACTTCTTGAATATCAGGAAGAAAAAAACCAGCGTGATTTTAAGATCAGTTATTACACAAGCGAGAATCCTGAAAACATAAGAAAAATAAATGAAACACTAATTAAAAATAAAGTTAAAGCGAACGTTATTTTCAGCCATGGGCAGTATCTTGATATACTACCATACCGTGCATCGAAGGGAAAAGCAATAAGATATCTTGCTTACAGATGGAACATTCCACACGAAAGGATTTTAGTTGCAGGCGATTCAGGTAATGACCGCGAAATGCTTAAAGGTGATTTGCTCGGAGTTGTAGTTGCTAATTACAGCAGCGAACTTGAATCGTTAAGAGGACAAAATAGAATATATTTTGCAAGCAAGGAATATGCAGGTGGAATAGTTGATGGAATTAAGCACTATAATTTCTTGAAGTTGGAAAAGGAGAAATCAGTTGAGTAAGAAATTAGAAGAAATTTTAATAGGCAATAAAAAACCGTTCTTTAGATATTTAAAAAAGATTTGTTCTCATAAAAGAAAACTTCTTGTTAAAGGGGATCTGCAGGAAATTTTTGAACAGATTCACAAAAAAAATAATAACAGCAGCAATTCAGAAGCAATCAGAAAAATTGTAAATAAGTTTACCGAATCAGTTTGCATCGATTGCTCGGTTTATATTGAAATAAGAGAAACCATTGGTAAAAGCGAGTACTACTCGTTTAATGTTGAAAATTCCACCAGTGAAAAAATATCAGTTGTGGAATATCTTAAAGCAAAAGAACGATACAGGTATCCCCTGCTTGATAACGATTTGCTCACTTTAAATTTCAAAACCTTCTACGATAAATTCCCAAGCGTAAGAGAATCAAAAAGCATCGGCAAAGGCGTTGAATATCTAAACAGGTATTTATCGAGCAATATGTTTACGCAGCCGCAAAAGCTCAGTCAGGCGCTATTTGATTTTTTATTTGTTCACAAGAAAAACTCGCAGCAGCTTATTGTAAACAGTAAAATTGATAATTCAGAAAAGCTAAGCTCAGCTATAGACAGGGCAATTTTATTCTTAAGGAAGATGGATGAAGATATTTCGTATTCTAAAATTAAAAACGAGCTTAGGGAAATGGGCTTTGAAACCGGATTGGGAAACACAGCCGGGGAAATTCTTAACAGCTTAAATCAACTCGATTCTCTGCTTACAAATCCAGATCATTTAGCTTTAAAAGAGTTCCTCTCAAAAATACCCATGATTTACAATATAGTGATTGTATCTCCGCATGGCTACTTTGGACAGGAAGGTGTTTTAGGAAAACCCGATACAGGCGGGCAGGTTGTTTATATTTTAGATCAGGTTAAAGCTCTTGAAAATGAAATGAATGCTTCGCTGAAGCATGCGGGTATAAATGCAAAACCAAAAATCATAATTCTATCAAGACTCATCCCAAATTCTGAAAATACTAAATGCAATATTAGGCTAGAGAAAGTTTATGATACGGATAACGTATGGATACTCAGGGTTCCCTTTAAAAGAGATGACAATCAAATTGCTGATAATTGGACATCTAGGTTTGAGGTTTGGCCGTATCTCGAGCGATTTGCAGAGGATTCCTACAAAGAGCTTCTTCAGGAATTTGGAACAAGACCTGATTTGGTGATTGGCAATTATTCTGACGGAAATCTTGTTGCAACAATTCTTGCAAACAAGTTTGGAGTTACACAATGTAATGTTGCACACGCTTTAGAAAAAAGTAAATATCTTTACAGTGCTTTGTATTGGGATGAAATGGAAAAACAGTATCACTTTTCAACTCAATTTACTGCAGATCTTCTTTCAATGAACTCTGCTGATTTTATTATAACATCAACTTACCAGGAAATTGCAGGAAGAGAAGACAGCGTCGGGCAGTACGAGTCATACGTAAACTTTACAATGCCTGGTTTATTCAGAGTTGCAGGCGGTATAAATATTTTTCATCCTAAATTCAATATTCTTCCGCCCGGTGTTAATACTAAAATCTTTTTTCCTTTTTCTGAAGGCAAAAGAAGAGAAAAAAGGATAACAGAAGATATTCATCAAAAAATATTTAACAACTCCTCCTTCGAAGGAATTGGAAAACTAAAAAACACAACGCTTCCTGCTATATTTTCTATGGCAAGATTGGATAAGATTAAAAACCTTACATCACTTGTTAAATGGTACGGCGAAAATGATGAGCTTAAGGGCTTAGCAAATCTGATAATTGTTGCTGGTAAAATTGATATCGCCGAATCTTCAGATAATGAAGAAAAGGAACAGATCGGATTGATGCACGACTATATTGCAAAATATAATCTTTATGAAAATATTAGATGGCTACCGGGTGATGCAGATAGAAAAAGAGTACCAGAATATTACAGAGTAATTGCAGATAGCAGAGGGATTTTTGTCCAGCCGGCACTGTTTGAAGGATTTGGCTTAACTGTTATTGAAGCGATGCGTTCTGGGCTGCCAACATTTGCAACGCAGTACGGCGGTCCGCTTGAAATAATTGAGGATGAGAAATCAGGATTTCATATTAATCCTGTCGATGAAAATGCAGCTGCAAAAACGATAGTTGATTTCTTTAAACGGTGTAAAACCGATAAAAACTATTGGGGCAAAATTTCGCATGCAGGCATAAATAGAGTTAATACTGCATTTAACTGGGGACTATATGCAAAAAATTTACTTTCGCTTGCGAAGATTTATGGTTTCTGGAAATACACATCTAATTTAGAAATGACTGAAATGAATACTTATCTTGATTTGATGTACCATACTTTGTACAAACACAGAGCCGCAAGTTTATCTAAGAACTAATCTTGCCTTTTAAAATATTAAAACCATTTCTTTCTTTTAAAAAATATTAGTAATGAAACAGCAACTAAAACCATTACGCCCCAAAAAATATAATAACTATATTTAAAGTGAAGCTCGGGCAGATACTCAAAATTAGTTCCGTAAATACCTGCAATAAAAGTAAGGGGAATGAAAATAGCAGCAAAGATTGTTAAGATTTTCATTACATCATTCATCTTATTAGATAATGCTGAATTATATAAGTTCATTTGATCGGATAACATTTCTCTGTAAGTATCAATAGCTTCAGATGCTTGTGTAATTAAATCTTCAAGATCCTTTAAAAACGGAATTGTTCTCTGATTAATTAATTCGTTATCTAATCTTGATAATTGTATAATAGCTTCTTTGGCTGGTCGTATACTTTTTCTTAAGAAATTCATCTCTTTTCTATAATTACTTAGCTGTTCCATAACATTGGGTTCAGGACTACCCAGGACAGCCTCTTCCATATCTTCGATTTTTTCACCTAATCTTTCAATTATATATATATAATTATCTACAACTGTATCAATTAAAGCATAAGCTAAATAGTCTATACTTGTAGTTCTTATTCTTCCCTTTTGTTTTCTAATTCGTTCTCTCACAGGTTCAAATACATCACCAGGACGCTCCTGAAAGGTTAAGAGAAATGTTTTTCCTATAACTAAACTTAATTGTTCGGCTATAATAGTACGACTTTTTTCATCATAACGTAGCAACTTTAATACTAAAAACAAGTTATTATCAGATTCCAGTAATTTTGGTCTTTGATCTGTATTCATTATATCTTCGATCAGAAGTGGATGTAAATCAAAAGCTTCCCCGATTTCCTTCATTAACTTAGTATCATGAAGACCATCAATATTAATCCATGTAACCGTATTTTTTTCTTTAAACTCTGTTCCATCCGAGATATTTCTTAATTCATCTTCAAGTAGTATTGATTTATCATAATCGATAACTCTGATTCTAATTTCATCAACCTTTTTATTCCCTATAAAAACAGGGCTACCTGGGACAAGACCTTTAGTATTGTTTCTTTTTTTTAAAAATCTAGCCATAACATTCTCATAATTTAATTAGCTATAAACTTATCTGAAGGTTTAACAAATACTGATGGTTTTTCAAGATTGTTCGCTTTGAATCAAGATATAGTTTAATTGAATTTCACTTGCCTTCGACTGCTCCCAAATATATCCAAGCAAGAAAATCCCGAATCATTTATTATTCATCAATTCAGAATAAATCCGAAGCAAAGAATTATATCTGTGGACATTTTTATGCACGGAAATATTCCAGACGAAAAAGGATACTAATCAAAATAAAGATTTTACGAATCTGATTTCTGATGTAATCTGATGGATCAAAAATCAATTATAACGTTGCCATTTCATCATTATCAAATCTTCTTTTGTAATAATTCATGTATGCAACCTTTCGTTCCAATGATTCAAGTACAGCGTGGCTGAAGTTAACTTTTTCAAACTTTTGAGCACTGCCAAGTCCTCCGGGACTGAACACATTTATTTCCATAAGTTTATCTCCAACTATATCAAGACCTACTAGAAACATTCCGTCCTGTACAATTTTTGGCCGGACGATTTCCGCAAGTCTTAAGTGAACATCAGTTATCTCTGCCTGCCTCAATTTCCCGCCGGCATGGATATTGCTCCGCATATCATCTCCTGTTCTAACACGCCTGAAAGCCGCATACTTACCTTTATATTTGAGAGGCAATCCATTCATAAGAAACAGCCGAGTATCTCCCTCTGCAGCTGCTGGTAAATATTCCTGCGCAATTATATAACCATCTCTGCTTACTGCCTCTATCATTTGATTTAGATTTCCCATGTCATCTTTCTTAACTAAAAAAACACCAGTCCCGCCGGAACCCTGCAGTGGTTTCAGAACAATATTTCCACCCTCATCTTTCGCAAATTTCTTTATCTCATCGCGGTCGCGAGTAATTAATGTTCTTGGTCTTACATCTTCAGGAAAAAGCTGGAAGTACATTTTGTTCATAGCTTTTGCAAGACCGTTCGGATCGTTTAAAACAATTACCCCATGACGCATAGCTGCACGCCCAAATATAATTCCAGAGGACTGTGCCCACGAACGAAATCCTGTATCGGTAGAAGGATCATTACGAAGCACCAGGACATCCAAGTCATCTACTATAATGCGTTCCCGGATGGCTTTTTTCCCTTGCAGATCTGCAAGGTAAATTTCCGATGAATTGTATTTCTTTTTGGGAACGGAACGCGCCCTTGCATGAATTTTTTCATCAACATCGTAAGCAAAATCTCCGGCGCCCATTATCCAAACCTCGTGGCCTCTATTAATGGCTGCCATCCCCAGACGCGTGGTTGTATAACCGGTTTGTTCCGTACTTATTTCATTCACCATAAATCCGAGTTTCATGTCGTTTTCCTTTCTATTAATTCTAATGGTTCTAACCCGTTATTTAATTTCGATAATTTATCAGCTACACCGGGGTCATCTAAATACCGCGGACGCAAAGGTGCTGGTTTAAGAACATGCCGATATTGTAATTCCTGTATAACCGGAACGTGATCAGAAGCAATCTTTCCGACGAAAAGAGGCTCAAGCTCACCGCCCTCCTTTAAATATTTCAAAAGTTCAACAAGCCCGCGTAGATAAATTGCATCTTTTACCAACCCGCCTCCCCGGTAAATTCGAATTGTAATTGTGAATGCTGTTTTCTGGTCAAAACCAAAACGATGGGTTAACACTCTAAATGTTTCTAAGAACGAAGCGCCGGATATCAGACAGTCTGCAGCAATCACCCGTCCGGCTAATAAACGCATACGCGGGCGGCTTAATCCTCCTATAAGGTACTCGGCAAGAACAGCAAGTCCCTCCTGCAGTTCCTCATAGCCTGACAATCCAGAATAGAGCTGCTGGAAGGGTTGTGCCTTTCCATTAAAGTAAGTTACAATATGGGTTCCAACTTCATGCTGAATTAATGCATCAATACGTGACGGGTGAATTTTTAAATCACTACCTATAAGTAAATTCCCGCGGGAAACCATTAATCCAACAGTATCGTTCCTTACATACACCTTGCCGGTAAATAATGAGTAAGAATTCTTATAATACTCAATTTCTTTCTTTGCATATTTAGCAAATTCGATTGCATTAATAGAATGACCGGTGCCGCGCTCCCTTGTACGAGGTGGGATCTTTGCCAAGATATTTTTAGCCAGTTTAACCAGCTCATCTGAAACTTTACCATAAAGTTGTAAACTTCCATATAAAAACTCAGGTTTACCTCTATCCCACAACATTGTTAACTGTCGTTCAAGTTCTATTTGTTTTTCACGAAAAATAAAAGCTAATGTTGGATCTTCAACTTTTTCTATCCGGATGTCATATAGTTTCCTTTTGACGAGAGGAGGGAAAATTGGTAAGGGGCGATAATAAAAAACAGGGACTTTTTCAAAATGTGATTGCTTAAATTTATTCCATGCTGCTTCAGTATTGATAGGCGTAAGATTAAGTAAAAAATCAAACGAATTACTTATTTCAGATAATTGGCTGTCTGTTTCCCATACTGCTTTTACTACCGCTCTGCGCCCTAACGATTGGTAATTTTTGGGACGGTGTGATGTTTGATTAAGTGAGAATTCAAAAACAGCTTTCTTTAATGCTATTGCTAAGCCCTGATGCAGTGCTCGCAAAACAAGAGGATAAATGTCACCCGTAACCGCATTACGGTAAACAGGCTGAATTTCAAGACCAACAATAAAACAATTTAAACTTTGGGCTTCTGCATCAGAGAGAAGCGGTGGTAATCCTGCTCTTGAATGAATACTGTTATATAACACTTCAACTTTTGCTGATTTTTTGAGGATTTTTATTCTACCGAGTGATCGTTCTAATGCTTCAACCGTCCTTGTAGGCGGTTTTGTTTTTGAAGTGAAAATGTTGAAAGCTGGTTTAACAATATCATTATCGGTCTTAGTACCATAATTCCGATTAGAAAAAATTTCAACAATTAAAAAAGCTTTGCATTCTTTGTAAATTGTTTGAACAATTGTTCGAAGTAATTTTTTAAAGCTGGATTTAATTCGCGGATCATCCGAAACGATTAGATAAGAAGCTTCCCCCATTACAAACCGCTCAGTGGCCTTGTCAGAATAATTATATGGTCGCCGGTAAACAATAAGAAATGGAAGAGTTCGATCAATATGCAACCGTCCTTCCAATGGTAAAACACGACGAACCCGTTTACCGTTAGAAAGCCGGTCCTGAATTTTAACAATTAAAGAATCCGGGATTGTATATTTTGTTTTATATTCCATATTCGTTGTACTCAAATCAATATATATGTACTGACCTGAGTAAGTATTTTGCTTTAATGTTGAATTTACCTTTTTGAGTCCTCATTGAGCCTTTCTAATTCCTGTAAAACACCAGGGACTGTATACTGAAGCGCGTTTTTCAACAAATTGAATTTATCTTTGAATAATTTTCCCGACCATTCATCCATAAATATTTTTTTAAATTCTACTGATATTACACAAGCTGATTCAGGAAAATTTTCATGTATATATTTTGGAAAGAATCCACCTTTAAATTTAATATTTTCTCTCACATCAAGTTTTGAATCTAAATAATTGAATGATCGCATATCTGTAATGAACCTGTCTACTACCGGGGCCCAAAGTTCTCGATTCATTGTGCCTGTTCCAATATTTACTTCAGGATTTAACTTTGGATCCGCTTCTAAACCATCAGGACCATTGCGCCTGTAACAATAGGAGTGAATATCATAAACCACAAAGCGTTGAAACCGTTTTTGTAAATCAGAAAGTATTTGATTAATCTCGTTATAAAAAATATCGTATTCTTCCAAGGAGCGGTTAATCATTTCTTGTGATGGTTTTGTTTTATAAATATTTAATCCCCAGGCATCTTCTGGATTAATAAAAATAGCTTTGTCCCGTTGCCGGTTTAAATCAACTTCAAAACGTGATCTGAGACCAATTAATCTTGTTTGTGCCACGTCAGTTAAATCGCCTGTAAACGGATCTTCCTCTCTTAATTGATCTTCTTCCTTTAATGCCATAATATTTTTTAGTTCTTCTCTTACGACGTGTCCATCATGAATTGCAGTTGCAATTAAAGGGCTGTTTCCATTCGTAAAATTTATCAGTTCAGTCTTCATATAGTTCCCAATTTTTTAAGTCTTTTGAATTTCCAAATACTTTTTCATAAAAAAGCAAGCTCTGTTTTCTATTTATTATGGCTGTATAATCATGCCTTGTGCTGTCAGGGAATGTGCTGAGATTATAAAAATGATAGATAAAAATATTTTTTAGCAGAAAGGTATTTTAAGCAGTCGTAAAATGTGGATTGAGAAAGTTTAGTTACAAAACTTTCTCAATCGCTAAAATCTGCTGATATACATTAACATTTTATTATATGAGTTAGCTAATACTGAGCCAGCTAATCATTTTTTTATTTCATCTAATATATCCTTAGCTCCATCAACACTACTGTGAAGAGCCGTTTTTACTGAGGTTAGAGTCTCGTCACCGACCTCTTTAGCTGCATCCATTGCAGCTACTATCGAATTCTTAGTTGCAGATATAGTATCACCGCCTACCTGTTTAACACCATTCACAGCACCTTTTACTGCTTCTACAGCAACATCGGCAACATTCAATCCAAGATCTTTTGCACTAAGAACTGCTTGTGCAACAATACCTTTTACGGCATCATTTTCTTTTATGCCTGATTCCATTGAACCCTGAATCGCACCATTCACAATACCTTTAACGGATTTTACAACCGTGACCCCCAGTTCCGATACACCATTTATTGCTCCACTCATAATTGATGCAGGCACATGAATTCCGGTTTCTATCAAATCGCTCGCGCCTTTTACAGTGTTTACCGTAATATCTTTCACAACTTTAATCGATGCGCTGCCGATATCGGCGGATCCTTTAAGTGATCCAACTACTCCGCCCTTTACACCATTTACAACTTTAGAAATCATATTAAATGCCATAACTTACCTCCAAGTAATAATTGAAAAAATTTTTGTACTTATGAATTTTGTTGCGATGGTAAAATCTAATTGAATTTAACAATATTTATTGTAAATTAAAAACGAATAAAAAGCTGTATAATAAAATGTTTCTTAAATAATAAGGAGAAAACAGAATGAATTTTGCACAGTGGTTGGATGATCTGGGTAAACTCCTTTCAGAATTTAAAGATAATCTGATATTATTTCTACCAAAATTTATCTTTGCATTACTCGTTTTCTTTGTGGGCTACTTAATTGCACGTCTTGTTCAAGCAGTAATTAAGCGTTTTGTTAGGAATGCAGATCGCTTTGTAGTTAATCAAAAAATTAAAAGGCATATTCAGAAAAGGGATTTAGAGCAATCCTCAATTTTTATTAGCAGAACACTTTACTGGATCATCATAGTTCTTTTTATCACACTTGCCAGCGAGATAATGGGTCTGCCTATTATAACAACCTGGTTAAGTGGTATAGTACAATATCTGCCAAATATTTTTGCAGCTATAATAATTGTATTTGTTGGTATAATTGGCGGAAGAGTTTTAGCAGATGTAATACTTTCAACAACTACAAAAACCGGGATTACATACGGCTACGTACTTAGCAAAATAGTTCAATACGCAATCCTCTTAATTACTATACTTGTTGCAATAGATCAAATAGGAATTGATATTACTTTGCTAACTATTATCCTCAGCGTTGTGATAGCAGTACTTTTATTCGGCGCAGCTTTATCTTTCGGTTTAGGTGCAAAAACATCTGTGAGCAATATTTTGGCCTCATACTATCTGCACAATACTTATAAAGAAGGGAACATTGTTAGAATTAACAACATTGAAGGAAAAATCATTCAAATCAACTCAACCTCTGTAATTTTAGATACCCCTGATGGGCAGGTTTCTATTCCGGCAAAAGATTTTAATGAATATACATCAGTACTAATCAAAAAGGATTAATAATGAATACTGATCTGCAAATATCAAATAAGTTTGTTACGCATAACTGTATAGATGTAACGCGAATGATTTAGTTCATAATCTCTTTTATATTCGTATTCGTCTCTGGCTTATATTGAGAATAATTTTACCTAATTAATTAATTGGATAGAACAATGACCATTTTGATTATTGTCGTTTTTGTAACGTTATTTATATCGGCAAGCTGCTCTCTTTACGAGGCAGTACTATATTCCACCCGTCCGGCAGCACTTGAAACCGCCAAAACCCAAGCAAAAAGAGGGAAGTTGGCGGCCCAATTCACGGCAATGAAAAAAAATATATCTCAACCGATTGCTGCTATTCTAATATTAAATACAATTGCTAACACTGCAGGTGCAACCATAGCGGGGATGTACGCCGCCGATGTGCTGGGTCCATCTATGATTGCAATATTTTCTATTCTCTTTACAATTGCCATTTTGTTTTTATCTGAAATTATTCCCAAAACGTTTGGAGCAGTTCACTGGAAGAGTATCTGGCCATTTATCGTTTTTCCATTACAAGTAATGAAAACGGTTTTATTTCCCGCCATTTTTGTTACTGAGAAAATCACGCGATTAATTACGCATCAACATAAAATCGATAATATTACGGAAGATGAAATCCTGGCGCTGGTTAAATTAGGTGCGCACGAGGGTGAAATCACCAAAGGAGAAAGCCAGATGGTATTTAATATTATTAACTTGGAAGACCGGCAGGTAAGGGAAATTATGACCCCACGTACTATGATGTTTTCACTACCTGCAAAGATGACAGTTGAAAAAGCATTTCAAACAATCAAAGGCAAGGGATTCACTCGTATCCCAATTTACGAAGATGATAAGGAGAATATAATCGGTTACGTTGTAACCCACGATTTTAGCCTTACCGAAATACAAAATAAATCCGAGACGTCACTCAAGTCTATTATCCGTCAGATTTCCTTTGTTCCGGAGGATATAAATTGTCTAACGATGTTAACAAACTTCTTAAAACAGCGTAAACATATTGCCGTTGTTACTGATGAATTTGGTGGTGTTGACGGATTGATTACCTTGGAAGACTTACTGGAAACCGTGTTGGGCAGTGAGATCGTTGATGAAACAGATGTAATTGTTGATTTACAGGAAGCTGCCCGCAAACGTAAACCCGGGACACTTGAAAAATAATATCATCATAGTGAAGAAATACAAACTAGAGACCAAACAAATAATTCAGATATTAATTAAGGATTCACAATGGATACTGATCAGCTATTATTAGAACAGTTCATTACGCATCACGGTAAGGATGCAGCGCGAATGATTGAACAACTCAAAATCGAACACTCACTAGCTTTGATTGAAAAAATTCCTATTGAAATTGCGGTAATATTATTTAAAAAGATGGAGCAATTTGAAGTAGCAAGGCACATTGAAGAGATGGAAGTTGAACACTCACTTAAAATCATTGAAAAGCTCCCGGTACAGCTGAATGCTTCAATATTAAGAAGAGTGAATAGCAATGTAAGAGAAATGATACTAGAAAAAATACCATCCGAAATTTCATTGCCATTAAATCAAATGTTAAACTTTTACTCTAATTCAGTTGGTACTTTAATGAATCCGCTGGTTCCCACATTACCTGATGATATCAGCATAAAAGATGCTTTAGATAGAATTAGAAAAAACAAACAACAATTATTTCACTATATATTTATAATTAGCCATGACAACATATTTGCAGGGATTGTAAAATTGGAAGATTTAATTATCGCTGTTTCAAAGGAACGGCTTGTATCAATTATGCAAACAGATGTGCCACATTTATTTGCAGACACTAACCTTCATAAAATTCTTAATCATCCTGGTTGGATTGAATATACTGATTTACCGGTTTTAGATCGATCAGGAATATTTCTTGGAGCACTTAGCTATGGTGAGGTTAAAAAAATGGAAATGGATAATAAAATAAAAAAACCAAAACAGGCTGTTCTGGCCGCAAATGCACTTGGCGAACTATATCAAATAGGATTATCTGGTCTGTTTTCTAGCGTGGTTGAGGGGGGAACAGAAAAAAGTATTATGAACAAATAAGTTTACAATCAGGAAGGAAGCATTATGGCGACAAATTCTTCAATTGCTAGCCAAGAATTAATTAATGGATATTTTCGATTATATCCTGATGAAGCAGCTAAACTGCTAAGTGATTTTCGTGAGGAGGAAATTATTGATTATTTGCAACAGCAACCCATTGAAATTTCAGTACGAGTTTTTTCAAGTATTAATCCTGATATTGCTGGAAATGTTGTAGAAAAAATGAGTAATGATTTCTTCGCCGAACTTTTTTCTTCGCTTGATCCCAATTTAGCAGCACGATTGTTATCACGTATCGAAGAGGAAAAGAAAAAAGAAAAATTATCACTATTAACTCCAAATTTAGGCAAAGAACTTCAGGAGCTAATGTCTTATCCTCTTGATACGGCAGGACATATTATTGATACAAAGGTGACTACTTTTTATTCTGATGACACCGTTGAAGAAGTTCTGAAAAGAGTTCGTGCTTTAAAAGATCGTCGTATTGTGAATGTTTATGTAATCGATTCTGAAGGTGTGTTGACTGGCGTTATACCACTGCAGCATATCGCAGTTTCAGATCTTAAAGAAACACTTAACAATCTTATTCCAGGAAAACCGATTGCAATTAATGCTATGGCACCACTTGAAGATGTTGTAAATCTTATGGAAGGGCAGAGACTAATTAATATTCCGGTTGTAGATATTCACAACAAACTGTTAGGTGTAATCAGGTACGATACACTGGTAAAAACGGCAAAGGAAGATGTTACGGAAGATGTACAGGCAATGTTCGGTGCCGGCAGGGATGAGCGGGCTCTTTCAAAAATTTCTTTTGCTATTCGTAAGCGACTGCCATGGCTGGAAATAAATCTTGCAACTGCATTTCTTGCGGCTACAGTTGTTGGTTTATTTGAAGAGACAATTGCACGAATTACAATATTAGCAGTATTCCTTCCGGTAGTAGCAGGACAGTCCGGTAATACAGGTTCACAGGCACTTGCTGTAACCATACGTGGTTTGGCGCTCAGGGAAGTTAGACCCAGAGATTGGTTTAAAGTTGCGCGCAAAGAAGTTGGTGTCGGATTTTTTAATGGAATTGCGGTGGCGTTAACAACCGCAATAATAGTTTATTTTTGGGCTGACTCATCAGGCTTAGCAATAGTAATCGGAACTTCGATGGTTTTATCGATGGTTATTGCAGGTTTTTTTGGTGCAATTATTCCAATGATGCTGCAGGCGTTTGGACAGGATCCGGCACAATCGTCTTCGATTGTTCTAACAACAGTTACTGATGTTTTCGGTTTTCTAAGTTTCTTGGGTTTGGCAACAGCACTTGCAACTGTTCTCGGTATAGGTTGAAATAGCAAAACAAATTTTACCGTAATAAATTCTTGGCTCTATTTTTTATTTATGTTTTAGAGCCAATTCTTCCGTTTAAAGAATATAAACATTCCCAATGTTACGAGAACCATTACCCCCCAAACCATAAAATATCCCCATTTCCAACCAAGCTCGGGCATAAACTCGAAGTTCATACCATAAATGCCCGCGATAAATGTAAGTGGAATGAAAATCGTAGCAATGATCGTTAAAGTTTTCATCACTGCATTCAAATTATTGCTTAGAATCGCACTGTTTAAATCAACAAGTGCTTTTATATTTTCATTATAGTGTAAATAAAACTCAACTAATTGATTTAAGTGATCTTTAAGGTCGCTAAAAAAAACCATATTCTTTTTATTAATAAATTCAGGTTCGTCCTCAATCAGATTTGTTATTGTATCTCTTAATGGGAATAAATTTTTTCGAAAGTCATTTAATTCTGCTTTTAAGAGGTGGATTTCTTCCATCAGGTTACCAACTCCTTTAGATAGTAATCTTTCCTCGAGGTCAGATGATTTTTCGTTCATGTTTGTAAAAAAGACATAGTAAGAATCAATGAACGCATCTATTAGTACATAAAACAAATAATCAGCTTTAAGTTTTCGTGCTCTACCCTTTGATTGTTTTATTCTTTCTATTTTAGCTTTTAGCAAATCATTTTCGAAATCCTGAAATTGAATGATTGTATTGTTTGTTAATAAAAGTGTAATGTGATTTTTTTTGAAGTTTCCTTGCCTGTCATCTAGAAATGCTTTTAATATTATTGCTGAATAATTGTCCCCCTCTTCATATTTAGGAAGATGCTGTGTATTTAAAATATCTTCTAATAACATCGTATGAATGCTAAACTGATTTCCTATTTCACCTATTGAATCCAGATTTTGAAGTCCTGTTACTTCTATCCAATTAATATAATCCTCCTTTAAAGAGTCTTTGAGCTTAGTTGGATCTGATATGACTTCTTCAATAAAATTATCCTTATTGTAAGCACGGAGTTTTATAGTAGTTTCAAGTTTTTCTGAATCCCCAACATAATCTAAACTGCCAGGAGGTGATCCAATTTTAATTTTTAGTTTCTTGAGCTGTGGCGAAAGCCTCTTTATCATTCTAATTGGTGCTTCAATAATATCTTTTGGGACGTCAGCAATTTTTCCAACTGTTTTTTCAATTTGTTTGTTTATCATATTTCATCCACAAATTTAATGTTAAATTACTTTTTTCAGTTTCTTTATTATAAAAAATGGTTATGTCGGATATGCAAATCCAATTCTTCTTTCTTAAAATTCCACTTAATATTTGCCTTCCGGATTTTTAGTTAACACACTTTCTATAGTTTAGCTGCTGCAAGTAGCCAATGTAATTTTTTGAGCAAAGGTTTTTTAAGCTATTCTTATATTATTAATCAATTCTTTTGAACCTGCACCAAGACTCAAAATAGTTTTCATTGTTTTATCAACGGGATAATTTACCTTTTGAACTTTATCCGCAGCTACATGAAAAATGAATCCCGCAGTTGGAGCTGGTCCTGAAGGTACAAATACTGTAAATGAACCATCATCATGTTCTTCTGTTATAAATGCAGTCATTCGTGTATCATTGCCCCAAATATTTACCAACGCAACATGCTTAAATAACATTTTTTCACTTCCGACAAATTGTTCTGTTGTGTCTTTAATTATTTTATACAAGGGAAGTTTTACTAATACTTTTCTCTCAAAGGAGTCAAAAGCAAATCGTCCTATTTTAGTTTTTAATATTATACCCACTATAAAAAAACTTAGAACAATTAATAGCAGAGCTGCTATTGACGCATAAAATTCCTGAAGGCGGGCAGTTTCCGACATAATGTAAGTAACCGGTTTGATCTTATCTGCAATAAACTGATATAACCAGTTAAAGACTATTAACAGAACAACAATCGGAAGAACCACAAGGGTTCCACCCATAAGAGTTGTTTTTAAAAATGATTTAATTCTATCCAATTTAAAATCCTTATAATGTTAATTGTTTACAGCCTTTTCTTCTTTATTTAAAAATAACGTTTGTGTAGGATATGCAAACTCAATTCCTCTGTTTTCAAATTCTCTATAGATTTTCATATTTATACTCTGCTGTGTATCCATATACTTTACATACTCGGAACCAATTACAAAGTAAACGAATTCAAAATTAAGACTAAAATCCCCATATGTGGCAAAATGACCACGATCAAACCTGACATCGTTATGCTTTTCAATTATCTCCTTCACAATTTTTGGAATTTCTTCAAGCTGTGCTGCAGAAGTTTGATACACAACACCAAGTCTAAAGACCACTCTTCTCTCCTCCATCTTTTTAAAGTTGTGTACTCGGGAGTTAGTAAGATCTGTGTTAGAAAAAACCAACTGCTCTCCGGTTAAGGCTCGAACCCGGGTTGTTTTTATTCCCGTATATTCTACTGTCCCTACTTTATCCTGCACAGTGATGAAATCACCAACTTCAAATGGCCGGTCAAAAAATATAACAAAGTAGCTGAACAAATCACCGAGGATAGCCTGGGCAGCGAGTGCAATAGCAATACCCCCAATACCGAGACCCGCAATAACAGCTGATACGTCAAAACCGAGGTTACCCATTAAGAATACTAAGCCGATAGCCCAGATAAAAATATTTATGAGCACCGTCATACCTCTAAGCTGTTTTGCCTTCTCTTCTCCTCTTTCCTGCTTTTTTATAAAATAAGTCAGACCAAACATTATTATTGAACTAATAAACCGCACTATAAAGAATGTTAAAACTACGAGTGAGGTTATTTCAATTATATTCTTTGCCTTATCATTGAGAGCAAGACTGGATATAGCTGCATAAAACACACCGAAATAAAGTAGCGGGACAATAGATTTTTCAACACGCTTTATTAGAAAATCATCTAGCGTTGTTTCGGTTTTTTCGGCCCATTTTTTCAATCTGAATAAGACGATCTTTTCGGCGATTTTTACAATTATAATTCCACCAATGAATATTCCAAGTGAAACTAAATATGCTTCTATAGTATTGCCAAAGTAGTTTTGATTTAAAAATTCTTTCAATTTAATTCTCCTTAATTTTTTATTTTATTTCTTTCAACTTAAGCCAAGTAAAATATTCAGGTGCGACCCTAAAATTATTTATTAAAACCATATCCTACCACACCGTCTCGTCGAGGATCAGCAGCACCTTTCCATTGATTATTCTCATAAGCAACAGCATGCACGCCACCAAAGTAAGGATTAAGTTTATTAATTATTATTTCGGAGGGGACAGAATCAAATCTAAATCCTGCATTTTTTATAGATGAGATTTCCTCACTTGAATAATCATTTGATTCTAAATAGATAACGCTATCGTGTGTAACATGAATTCTTGGGTATGCAACAGCATCTTCAATGCTTAGTCCTGCATCAATCCACAGACTTATTACCTGTACAATTGCCGAAATAATTCTTTCACTTCCCGGACTTCCGAGGGCCATTACTGGTTTTCCGTCCTTAACTAAAATAGTAGGCGTCATTGATGAATATGGCATTGCACCTGGCGACAAATTAAACGGATGTCCCGGTTCGTTTATTTTGTATTCATTCATGTAATCGTTATAGAGGAACCCCAACTCCAAACTTGCTGTTTTGGAGCCAAAGTAATTGTTAATGCTGGAAGTTGCACTGACTAACATTCCATCTTTGTCTACTAGTGAAAAGTGAGTTGTCTCTCCATTTGTTAATTTTTCAAATACATTTTTAGCCTCTTCCTTACTTATTTTTTCGCCTATTTCTTCATCAAAATCGTTTAATTTTTTAATAGGATAATTTTTTCTTGACAGGTGCGCTAACTGCAGAGCATGTGAAATTAATTTTAATCTTTCTTCACTATTTATTCTCAGTTTTTGTTTGTCAAATTGTTCAAGAATATTTAAAGCCTGGATAATAACCCAACCACCTCCGGGCGGTGGCATTGTAAAAATTTCATAGTCCCGGTAACTACCCTTTATAGGTTTTTGAATTTTAGGATCCTGTAATCCCTTTAAGTCTTCTAAGGTAATCCATCCATCATTTTTTACCATATCATCTGCAATTTGCCTTGCAATTTTTCCAGAGTAAAAATCATCCGTACCAGTTTTAGCAATTCTATCCAAAGTTTTTGCAAGTATAAGCTGTTTCCAAATGTAGTTTTTCCCTGCAACCGTTCCATCATTGTGTAAAAATATTTTTTTTGTGATTGAATCCTTAATCAACTCATCTTTTTTGTATTGAAGTACTCTTTGCCTGAATTCACCAAGTTGAAAACCGTTACGTGCATATTCAATTGCCGGCGCAAGCAGTTCATTCCATTCAATATTTCCGCTACCATATATACTCCACGAATAATAAAGGACTTTTAACATAGAAGGGATAGTTGATACCTTATGCTTTACCAAATCTTTTTTACTGATTGTTTTAGGTAAGACAGAAGGCGCATATGATGTTCCGTTAATTAAGAAAGGCTCGCTGTCAGGAATTCTTACCAAAATTTGAATTTGACCACCTAAACCACTGAGAGCAGGTTCGGTAACTGCAAGTGCGAAAGCGATTCCAACTGCAGCATCAACGGCATTTCCTCCAGCATCGAGTATTTTTATTCCGGCTTCCACAGCTTCGGGACTTGCAGCAGAGACAACCCCCGACTTATCCAGTTGGGTATTACAGCTGATAGAAAAAATAAAAATAGCGGTTATTTGAAGGTAATTTATAATTCGAAAAAAGTTAATCTGTTTTATATCTTTCATTGCAAAGGAGCAGAAATAGCCCCTAATTGGTTAAAATATCATTTACAAAGAACCTTAATTGCTTTTGCAGTTTACAATATCTAATTTAAATTTCAAAGTTGTACAATCCTATCACAAGCGGCGTATGGCAAACAAAGCTGGGCTAAATAAAGGGGAAAACATCAGCAATCAATTGAGTTTTAAAGCTTCGCCTGAATTTAAAAAGGACGCCCACTTTTCTTCTTTTAATCAATACAAAAATGTTTATGAATATTCAATTCTCAACCGGGAAAAATTCTGGGGAAGCGAGTCTAAAGAACTTTTCTGGTTCGAGCCATGGAAAGAAGTGAAAAAGGGAAAGGCATTTAATTCAAAATGGTTTGTAGGTGGAAAAACAAACGTAAGCTTTAATTGCTTAGACCGGCATATAAATACGAACAAAAGAAATAAAGCTGCACTTATTTGGGAAAGCGAGTCAGGAGAAAGCAAAGTTTTAACTTACCAGTTGCTTTTTACACAGGTTTGTAAGTTTGCGAATGTTCTTAAAAAGAATGGAGTGAAAAAGGGCGACTATGTAATTATTTACATGGGCACTATTCCGGAGGCCGTTATTGCAATGCTTGCATGCACGCGAATTGGTGCAATACATTCCGTTGTTCAATGCGAACTCAGCAGCAAAGCACTTTCCGAAAGAATCATTGCTTTGAAAAGCAGGTTTATCATTACTCAAGACTATATTCATAAGAAAGGAAATCTCGTTCCAATAAAAAGTAAGGTTGATAACGCAATCGAAAGTAACTCTGAAATAAAAAAAATAATTTTTTTTAGAAGATCTAACGACGGTGAAATTAAAATATATAGTCAAAAAGATATTTTATGGCAGGATGAAATGGATGCAGCCTCTGAAAAGATTGATGCCGCACATCTAAATGCTCAGCATCCCCTCTTCAGCATGTTTACAAACGGACCTAAGGGTGATCTTATTAATATTTTGCATTCCACCGGTGGTTACATGGTTCAGGCTTATCTATCTGCAAAATGGATTTTCGATTTGAAGGATAATGACATAATTTGGACCGCCGCTGATGTGGGTTGGATTTCAGGACATACATATTCTGTCTATGGTCCTTTACTTAACGGCATAACAATGTTTATTTACGAAGGCGTGCCCATTTATCCGGAGCCAGATAAGTACTGGGAGCTTATTTCTAAATACAGGACTAATATTCTTTATCTCAATCCTACTACAATTAGAGCTTTACTTAAACTCAGTGATGAATGGTTATCTAGACATGATATTTCAAGTTTGAGATTGCTAGGTACGCGCGGCGAACCTATAAAACCCGATACTTGGAAATGGTATTTTAATAATATCGGACATGGAAATTGCCCGCTGGTTGATTCATGGCTTCAGACAGAAACGGGCTCTATTCTTATTATGCAATTACCAGGCGCAGCAGAAATGAAACCGGGGATAACAGGATATCCCTTTCCAGGTGTAGAAACAGATGTAGTTGATATAAATGGAAATCCGGTTAAAGTTGGTGAAGGAGGATATTTAATAGTTAAAGATAGCTGGCCCAGCATGTTTACTACGGAAAAGGAAGAAAAAGCAGAAGCCACACTTAATTGCTGGAAACAGTTCGAAGGAAATTATTTTACCGGTGATGCAGCAGTAAGAGAGAAGAACGGCTTCGTAAGAATTCTTGGAAGAGTTGATGATGTAATTAAAGCAGCGGGCAATAGGGTTGGCGGATCTGAAATAGAAAAAATTCTTTTAAATCACAATGAAGTTAAAGAGGCAGCCGTAGTTAAAAGACCTGATGAAATAATCGGAAATGCAATCGTGGTTTTTGTTTCACTTAAGGGAAAAGAAGGCACACCGTTACTAAAAGAAGAACTTAGAAATTTTGTTGTGGATAACATTGGAGCCATTGCAAAACCCGATGATCTTATTTTTGTAAATGAACTTCCCAAACTGGGAAATGGAATGGTTGATAGACATGCCCTTAGAGAAATAGCATATAAAGAAATGAAGGAGTTAAAAGGTTTTGAGTTGGAGAACTTTGAACTTTTAGAGCACTTAAGAGAGGAATACCAATCCTTTGAAAAAGCCCCTGATAAGAAATTATAGATTAATAAAATTGCTCAACATTTGTAAACCCGCATCGCCTGATTTTTCCGGATGAAACTGTACGCCGAACGAACTGTTTTTCTCTAATGATGCGGAAAAATTAGTATTGTGTTTTGATATTGATGTTGTAAGCTCACTCAAAGGTAAATAATATGTGTGATGAAAATAGAACCTTTCGTCATTATTTATTCCATTGAACAGTTTACTTTCTCTTTTTATTGAAACAGATTGCATCCCCTCGTTTATTACACCCAGGTTTCCATTTCCAAATTTTTGTGCTGTCCCCGAGAAAATGCCAAGGCAGGAGATATTTCCCTCAAGTGAATAATCTGCCATAAGCTGCATGCCTAGTCCAATACCCAGTATTGGTTTGCGAATAATCCGCAATACTGAGAAGAGATTAAGCAGGTGGATGCGTTTCATTGCGTGGGAAGCATTTTCATTGCCGGGAAAGACTATTTTGCTGGCTCTGCAAATATCTATTTCACTGTTGGAAACAACAAAATCGCTGGTAAGCTGGCTTATACATTCCCCTAATTCAATAGCGCATGAATCTTCGTAATCGACAATTGTAATCATTTCTGCAATAAAAAAACTTTTCTCTAATGAAAAATAGTTATATTCTTTAAATTGTTTCAAATCTTAATTTCGGCCATTTGTTAAATCGCAAATAAATGCTAATATTACATTCCTCTCAAATCGCTTAATTATTTACAACAACTTATTTAAGGAGGCACTGATGCAAAAACTATTTGGTTTTTCATTTTTAATTCTTTTTTTATTCTTTTTTGTTTCAAACATTTCTGCTCAGCAGTGGACAGATGAGCAGAAAGCAGTTTGGGCCGGAGTTGACGCTTACTGGAAAGTAGGATTGTCCGATAATCCAGATGACTTCCTGAATTACTTTGATGATTCATATTTCGGGTGGTCATACGAGAACGAGGCTCCCGGTACAAAAGCAGACGTTCAAAAGTCATATTCCTACTGGAGCAAAAAGGGTAAGATGAAATACTACACCATTACACCGGCAAGGATTTGGGCAAATGGCAATTTTGCTTACGTTCATTATTACTATACTCAGGTATCAGAGAATGCAGAAGGTAAGTCCAATACTGAAAAGGGTCGCTGGACGGATATTCTTATGAAGAAAGGTGATAAGTGGATGTTAGTCGGTGATCACGGTGGCGAAATCAAAAGTGATGATTAATATTTAATTTAGATAAGAGCAAAGGGCGAGGTAATACTCGCCTTTTTTATAACAACTTAACTTCATTAGCGGACACTTTTTTACTTTTAATCATCTAATTTTTATTACTACAAATGTAACATCATCATCAGGCTCTACTCCGTTAACCCAATCAGCTGCCGAGTTTTTTAAATATTCAACTATCTCATCCGGGCATTTTTCTGCTACTGATTTAAATTTACCCTTTACTCTATTGTAACCATAATATTCATCTTTACCGTTTTTTAATTCAGGTAGTCCATCACTTAGTAATAAAATTGTATCCCCTGATGATATTTCCATTTCTCTAATTTGATAAGGGAAATCTTTAATTGCCCCTAATGGCATTCCATTTATCATTATTTCTTCAACATCTTTTGATTGCTTTTTATATATGTATACTGGTGGCATTGCTGCATTTGCAAAGTGAAGTTTGTTTGAATTTATTCGAAGCATCAGAAACGCCATCATTAATCTTCCAAGTTCTATCCCCTTTAATGCATCGCTGCTCTGTTTAAAAAACGTTTTCATATCCATTTTTGATCCACCTGAAGCAAACAGCGCTTTTATCATTGATACAATTGTTCCAGCCTTCATACCATGTCCTGTTGCATCGCCGATTGCTACAGTAAGTGTTCCATCAAAACCAACATTAAAATCATAATAATCACCGCCCACTTCAGTTGCTGTTTTCATATAAACTGCAATATCAAGATTTGGTAATTTGGGAAGCTCTTTAGGAAGCATTGAAAGTTGTAACTGCCTAGCTTCTTCTAACTCCAAAGTTTTACGATGATTTACTGCTTCTAATTTTTGAAAATCCTCATAACGGGAATAAGCTACACCGAAGTCATCAGCTAATTTCTCAGCTATTTTAATTTCTTCATTTGACAACGGCAGTTTACTGCCTACATATAACATGCCTTGGGTGAAAGGTAAAAGCTGCAAAGATAAAGTTTCAGGGGCTTCTTTACCTGCCTGAAAGTGTTCCTTATTTTCAACAAATCCTTGTTCCATCATAGTCTGTGTCCATGATAAAAATTTATTCCTATCCCAAACTTCATGGTATATCTCCCCATTGCGCCAATGCTTAACGGCATTTTCCAGCCACGTATTATTGATGTTGACATGAAGAGCTGCAAGAGATTTTCCAAGCGGTGTTGAGAGATATGCATGCGCAATGTAATTGGCTTCATCAATAATAAATACACCGCATCGGAAGAAAGGCACGCCTAAAGTTGTCAGTTCGCGCCAAATCAATGGCGTTATTTTTTCCAGATCATTCGTTGTACGCATAGAGGCGATTTCAGCGCGAACACGATCAAGAGACGCTTGCCTAACAGCTTCTACAGAACGGGCTTCAGCTTCTTTTAAATCAATATAGCGGCGATAAGTGAGGCTTAACACGGAAGTAAATCTTCGGAATATCATTAATTCTTCATCGGTTAGTTTACTTTCAGTCCAGGCAAAAACGAACCCTTCCTTGAAAGGAAAAAGATTTCCAAACTGCGTTTTATCTTCAGGGTAATCTGGATAAGCAATTTGAGCTTTCATAACATTGTAAAAAGTTTTTATTTCTGCTCCTTCTAAGACTGGATGATATTCTTTTTGCATTTTCCAGTTTTCAAAAATTCCATCAAGCACTGGATGGCCGGTCTGTTTTATTTTTCCAATTACCTCAAATGAATCTCCTTGTTGAGAGGATGTGGTAGTTGTAAGACTCGTAGTGCGGGTTGCTTCATCAATCTGAGCAACACCACAACGGATAGGAATGATATCGAGTGTTTTTAACTCTTTAAAAAAAACATTTACGGTTTCTGATAGATCATTCGGGCTATGCATTGCCATAGCTTTGGAGCGGACTCGTTCAAGTGAGGCTTCTATTTTGGCCTCCTGCGCCTGTGCTTCCGCATCTTTTAAATCCAGATAACGTCGATAAGTCAGGCTAAGAACAGAAGTATATCTTCTGAATATTTCTATGTCCCGCTCTTGTAATTCATTGTCAGTCCAAGCGAAAACACCACCTTCTTTAAAGTAAAAGTAATAACCATATTGAACTTCGTCATCAGCAAATTCATGAAATTTTACTTGAGGATTCATTACCTTGTAATATTCTAATATTTCCTTACCACGTAAAACAGGATAATATTCTGCCTGCTTTACCCAGGATTCAAAAATTTTATCCAGCACCGGGTGTCCTGTAAGTTTTAAGTCCCCGACTATTTTTTTTATTTCATTATTTTGATTGGTATCAATTGCCTGGATTCTTACGATCCGTGTTTCACCATCTACTATGCCAACTCCGCACCTGTGTGGTGAAACATTCAGGCTTTTTAGTTCTGCAAAGAAAGTGTCAACAGTTAAGCCCAAGTCTTCAGAACTATGCATTGCCATTGCTTTTGAGCGAACCCTTTCCAATGCTGCTTCAATCTGTGCTTCTCGAGCCTGTTCTTCTGCTTTCTGAAGGTCGAGGTATCTTCTGTATGTTTGTCCGAAAACACCGGCAAACCTATCTAATACCTTAGATGCTTCATCTGAAATTGGATTAGGTGCAAAAGAAAAAAGAATACCTTCCGTGTAAAAAAAACTTTTGTGATACTCATTTTCAGGTAATGAATCCAGGTCTGCCTGAAATGGGTAATCTGGTTCGTTGTTAAGTGCTTCGTAATATCGAAATACATCATCACCTATATAATCATAACTATAACACTTTTTTCCGCTTTCCCATGCTTTTTTGAGTCCTGTCAGCATGGGATGTATCGTCATATCCAGCATCCCCATCTTTAAATCAACTTCACCATCCGGAGTTGAAGTTGCCGACCATGTTTCCATACCTTCGTTTCCTTCTAGGATACCTATACCAACACGGATGGATTTATCAAGACCCAACTTTAACACTTCGTCAAATAAAGTAACTACTGTAGCTCCGACATCCTGGCTATTGTGCATGGCCATTGTTTTAGATCGCACCCGTTCCAAAGCAGCCTCAATCTGTGCTTCTCTTGCTTGAACCTCAGCTTTTTGCAAATCCAAAAAGCGAGTATATGTTTGTTCTAATACACCTGCAAATCTTTCCAGTAGCTGGATAGTTTCAGCTGGTTTTGGCTCGGGGCTGGAGAGAGAGAGGCAACCATTTGAAAAAAAAGCTATGCTAATAACTCGCCTGTGCTCTGGTATCTGATTGTTCTTAAAATCATTAAATTCTTTATAACCAGGTAGGTTTTTGAAAAAATTATAGTAGGCTTTTAATTCATCACCAGAGATATCAATTACTATTGATCTTTTTCGTTCTTTCCATGCAATATATGATTTGTTTAATACTATAGGCTCGTCGATAGAAGCCTTGAACACGTGGTTTATTTGATTTCCGCCAAGCGTTAACCAAAATTCCCATATCTTATGTGTTTCATCTATAATCCCAATAGTAAGCTGTTCAGGATTTTCACCTAACAAACCAAATTGTTCATAAAGCACGTAAGCAGTTTCAGCCAGCTCATCAGATTTTTGCATTGCCATCGTTCTACTGCGCACTCTCTCAAGGGCCATTTCAATTTGTGCTTCTCTCGCTTGTGCTTCTGCTTTTAGGAGATCAAGGAAACGTGTGTAAGTTTGTTGGAATACTTTTCCAAAACGCATCAATATTTTGTTCTCTTCATCGGAATAAGGAATGCCAGAAAAGTTTTCAATGTAGAGGGAAACATTATCAAACAACACTGTTGATCCAGCAAGGCCGGGACAGCTTAAATAAAAATCTTTTGATGCTTCCGGCAACCCGGGAACATATGATAAAAGCTCATTGTAAAATTTGTTCTTTTCTTCAAAATTTAAATTGGTGGCAAAGAAGTCTGCACCTTTTTCTTTTGCTTCATTAAATTGATTTGCCCAAACAGACTCAAAATATGGATGCGTTATTTTAGAAGGAATGTCCTGCTCATCAGCGATCCAAAAATGCCAGTCACCTTTTGGTGTATAATCAACTACAAAACCCGCATGGTCAACATTGATTTTTAATTGTACGAATTGTTCATATACAACCCGAATTACTTCTTTGAGCTCTTCGCTTTTTTGCATGCCCATTGTTCGGCTTCTAACTCTTTCCAATGCTGCTTCTATCTGAGCTTCCCTTGCCTGTGCTTCTGCTTTTTGAAGATCAAGAAAGCGGGTATAGGTTTGTTCGAATATTTTAGCGAATCGCTGAAGAATATCACTCTCATCATTTGAAATAGCAGAAGAGCGGGAAACAATAAGCAAACCATATTTCATGTATGCTGCGGACAATACTATCCCTTCTTCCATATTTGCCAATTTCTCATTGGATTTTGTAACCTCAGCAGGGACTTTGCTATAATCAACATGTTCAAATAAATATTGGGTATAGGATTTTTTTAAATCTCCGGAAAGTTCATGAACGCTGAAGGAAATTTCATTTAAAAATGAATCAAGCAAATTTTTTCTAAATGGATGCTCAAAATGAGAAATAAATATTTTGTAGGTTATCAAACCATGATCAGTTTGGTGAGCTGTCCATACATCGGTATCACATGTTTTCTTATCAACAAGAGCAATGTTACAAACGGTTGGATCAACACCAAGGCTTTTCATGCCATCAAACATATTAGCAACCACTTCTTTCAATTCATTACTCGATTGCATTGCCATTGTTCTTGCACGGACTCTCTCAAGTGTTAATTCAATTTGAGCTTCCCTTGCCTGTGCTTCTGCCAAAGTAATATCATTATACCTGCGATATGCAAGGTCAAATACATTTCGGAATCTTTTTAGAATTTTTATCTGGGATTCATCTATAGGTCTGAATGTAGAAATTCCAATATCACCGACACCAATTGAATAAAGATAGTAATAGAGACCCT
Organism: uncultured Ignavibacteria bacterium; assembly: GCA_965365225.1. GTDB lineage: Bacteria > Bacteroidota > Ignavibacteria > Ignavibacteriales > Ignavibacteriaceae > IGN2. The sequence continues at coordinate 36,753 of CBDUAV010000010.1, forward strand.
GAGTTTCATCCAACCTCGGATCATCATGTTGCCCAATACTTCGTCGGAAATCTTTCCAATTATTTAGCTGATTACCTTCAATAACAACTTCGGCAAAAGCGTCATCAGATCTTTTAATTTTTTTCAGATAGTCCTCAACAATAGGATGTGAATTATAACCTATGTTATATATGCTTCCGCCAAGATAGTCTGAATAGTCATAGTCCAGGAAAAATTCTTTTTCATCATTAAGAATATTAATAATAGTATTCCTCAGATTATCAAACCCTAATTTTCGAAATTCTTTAAATGATACTTCGCAGATGCTTAATAAATCTTCAGATTTATTCATACTCATAGCAACTGCCCTTACCCTTTCAAGCGAAGCTTCAATCTGTGCCTCTCTTGCCTGTGCTTGAGCTTTTTCAATATCCAGATATCTTTGATATGCCAGTTCAAACACTTTGAGAAATCTTTTGAATAAATTAATTTCTTTTTCTGTTAAAGGATGATATGTTGAGATACCCAATGCAACAGGGCCAAGAGAAAACCAATAATAATTGAGTGATAAAGCAGTCTCCAGGTATTTGTCAATAAAGACATTCGTTGTTTTCTGATAAGCAATCCAATCTTTTACATCTTTGCCTTTAATATGAGTAATAAAAACTTCTCCCTTACCCCTTAACATTTTTGTTGCAAATTCTTCATGTATTTCATGATTGGTATATACTGTTTCGGTGATAAGGGTTTCATTATGCTTTGCATAGTATTCATAATTCATATAGGTGCCATGCTGTTCATAAAAGATGGCAGTTTGTACATTACGGATTTCTTTCACACCCAACGATTCCAACTGCAGAGAAATAGTTTTGCACACATCCAGCATATCAGCGGGCTCTCTCATTCCCATCGCTATGGTTCGCACTTTCTCTAAGCTGGTTTCAATTTCCAGTTCCCTGTTTTTATTTTCCAGTTCAATAGTTCGTCTTTTTATTGCTTCTTTCAGACGAAGATTTTCTTCTTTAATTTTATCAGTATTAACTTGTTCTCCACCTTCAGTTCTGGAATCAGGTAAGGAACCATGCTGTTGTATGATCTTCCATTTATTCTTTGATTTACCAAATAATGTTGAAATTCTTGCCGGCCCGTAGAAAGTCCAGATTTTATCTATTAAAACAAAAAACTCGGATTCTTCAGTAATGAGAATATTACTACCAACGAGCTTCATCGTAATTTTTTTGTTTCTAACTTCACTTTTGCCGGATACCTGGTCTGCAGTAGCTTTATAATATTTAACCGTTTCTTTTTTATTCCTAAACACTTCACCCATTCCCGAACCAATCATCTGGATATTTTCATCCATCAGTGAAGACATAACTCGCATATTGCCATTTAAATAAGCATCCCAATACTTGTGATACAATGCTAAGATTTCTGCTTCCAGTTTTTTAGTGAGTTTCATTAGCTTGTTATTGACGATTAAATTTCATTAATTGATTTTGTTTTCATTGAAGTCATCTTCAAATATATAATTTAAGTTTCAATATTAGATAAAAGTATCTAAGTGTTCGATCATCTGATCAATTAAAAATCATCATTACCAATTCAAATCAGGTATTCTCAATATGTTTAAGTTCTAATTCATCAACTCTAACCTGATGCTTTTCAAAATTGATGAATCTTATTAATATTAGCATAACCGATGCAAAAACAATGTACGAGAGAATCACATATTCCCAATTAAACATTTCCTTAAGTTGCCCCATAATTGCTGCTCCAGCTGCCAAACCCAGATTTGAAATTGCCATATAAAGTGTAAACTGAGTCGCAGCAACTCTTTTCCAGCAAAGCTGCATTGCTGAAGCAAAAATTGCTATATAAGTAAAGGTTAATAGAATGTAAAAACCTATTATGAATGCAATTACAATTATTTCGTTCAGCCAAAAGTTTTTTAGAAAAAACATTATGGTAACCAGTAAAATTAAAACGCCCACATAAATTGATATCATTTTAACTTTGCCAAAAAAATCAATCAAGAATCCTCCGATTATCATTCCGAGCACACCAGCAATCATATTTGCAGTTGCGAATATTTGTGAATAATGAGTATCTGTCCATCCAAGACCCTGAACAGTAAATACAGGTAATACCGTGTCAATCAGACCCCTTCCAATCGAGAAACTAAAGACCGCAACTCCCATCATAAAACTGACTGGTAAGAAAAATACTTTGTATAAACTTTTAAAGATGCTTTTCCAACTATGAAGCTGAATTTTTTCTGCGGTTATTGAAGACTCCCCTTTTGTCCATGGTAATAATTTTTCACCGGGTCGTTCCCTTAATAGTAAAGGGATCAAAACAATTAGTGAAACAATAAATGAGAAAGATACTATTGCATAGAAGTACCCATATTCACTCATTATCCAGCTGCCGGTTGCTACTGATGCAGAAATTCCTAACGTCTTTGAACCCCACATCAGTCCATTAGCTCTTGCCTGTTGGTCAACCGGCAAAATATCAATTGCCATTCCATCAACGGCTATATCCTGAGAAACTTCGAAAAAGCTGACGATAAATCCTAAGGTCATTAAGACTGGTAAATTATTTAGCGGATCTACAATTAAAGCCATTGATAAAAAGCTTAATATCAATCCAAGCTGGCCGAACAAAACCCATGGTCTTCTTCTCCCCATTGCCAGATAGGTGAATCTATCCATAACGGGAGCGTTAATTATCTTTAAACTCCATGGAATTCCTATTACTGCCACGTATGAACCAATTTCAGCAGGACTTTTTCCATTCATTGCCAGCCAGGCTGGTATGGCATACCACAACAATCCTTCGGGAATTCCCTGTGCAACATAAAGAGCAGCGAAGGAGAAATATCTAAGAAAGGTATTTTGCGATAATGCTGGAAGTTCTTTCAGCTTAAATTTTTTATTATTTACAAAAAGCATTAAATAACTTTCGTATAACTAATAATTGAGTGTGATGTTGAGTTGAGATTATTTAAAGATGCCACCAGACAATTGCCGGATGACATCTTCAATTTTTTACATCCTGTTATTCTGTTGGGGGCAGAGGATATTGTTGTGTTATAACATAAATATTGTCTTTATGTTCCTGTATCATTCCACGTAACTCATTCCATGCTTTATTATCAGCGCCAATGCGTTTTGTATATTCACTCCAGAAAGCGCTGAATGATTCCATATCGTTTGCAGTGTACCAGTTGTTCAAATTCCATTCATCACCCCAGGCATGAACAAATCTGCCCCAGCTAAGTAAAAATCCTTCATCTACCATAGCATTTAAAATTGGGGCAAAGTTATTATCGAAAAGTTCTTCGGCTTTATTCATATCAGCCATTTTTACTTTTTGAAAGCTAACTACCAGCAATGGAGTTTCAGCTTCCTGAGCAAAACTATTCGTACTAAGAAAAAGAATTGCCAAAAGCATGATTGCTAACATCTGAGTTGATTTTTTCATTGAACTTACTCCCATTTTGTTTTTAAGATTTTGAAAAGTTTATTTTCTTATTGCAGGAACTTCCTGTAAGATTTCATCTGAATGGGTTCGGGCATATTGCCAGAATTTATCGAAAAAAGCACTGCGTTTTTCTGCATCTGGCCAACCTTCCTGTACAAGCTCGTTTTGTCTGGTGTTTGCAGCTTCTATATCATTCCAGCTTGCATACTCAGTTATAAATACCCAGTCTCTCATATCTACACCGCTTTGGTGACGCAATACTTTTTCACTGATAACGAATTCATTTTTAGATACAACCTTGTCGTACCACTCCTTCATCATTTCATTGAATTCAGACATACTGCCACCTTTAGGTGAAGATATTTTCCAGGTGGTAACAGTGTAGTAATGTCCTTCCCCCTGAGCAAAGTTGTTTGCAGAGAGTAACATTACAGCAAATGTTAGTACGAATGCGAATATTAGTTTTTTCATTTTGTTCTCCTTTCGATTAATGTAATGGATATTTTTTATTAGTTAATTTTCATTTTCTTAACTATTCATTTTTATTTTTGAATTCTATCTGAATTACCTCAAATGACTCTTTGCCAGTATTTTCTGGTTGATGTGCTGTTTCAGGTGACCATATAACCTGACCAGCTTCGACTTTTATATCCTGCGTTTTTCCATCGGGAAAAGTGAATTTTGTATTCCCATCGGTTAAAAAAACAGCCACACCTTCAGGGTGTGAATGCATAACTGATTTTTCCATAGGTCCATAAGTAATTCGTAATACACGAACTTGGTCGTTCTCAAATTCAACTTTGTAGTGCTCTGGATCTACTACTGTTGCATCCTGCGCAAAACTGTTGGCCGAGAGTAACATTACAGCGAAAGTTAACATCATTGCGAACGTTAATCTTTTCATTTAGCTCTCCTTCATAATTATTATTATTAAAGTTATTGTTTGATCAAACTATTTTTATTTTTGTTCATCTTTTGAACTTTGATTATTGTAATAATCACCCCTGAGCCTGAGCACTTTAATGGTATGATTTATTGATTTTTCAGTGCTCATTTCAATGACCTCTTTCACCTCGGGGCGATCAAAATATTTTATTGCGTCCTCCATAGAATCGAATTCAAATTCTATAAACCTGTTGGGTGATGCATTGAAGTAATTATCAAACGATTCTATTTTTCTTATTTCTTCAGGCTTTTGAAGAATGTCCACGATAGATTTCACCCATTTTATATAATCATCTTTTCCTCTGAGTCCGTAATCTAAATTAAACACATATTTAATTGTACGTCGCTGTTCATTATCAATATTATAATCTTTGCGACCCTCTATTAAATTAATATCTACGTTAATTCCATGGTTAACCAATTCATCAACAATTCTGCTTATTTCAGGATTTTCAAAATATTTAGTCGCATCAGCTGTGTTTGCAAACACAAACTCAATATATCTTTGAGGCGATGCATTAAAGTAATTATCGTATGAAGCAATAGATAAGAGTTCATTAGGTTTCTGTAATTTGCCGGCAATTGATTTAATCCATTCCAAGTATTCTGCTTTCTCTCCCATTGGGTAATCGATAGTATAGACGTATTTAACTGTTCCGCTTTGAGCAAGAGATGAGCTTGTTGTCAGAAAAAGGACTAAGAAAATTGAACAAAATAGAATTAGAAGATTTCTTTCTTTTAACATTGCGCCTCCCTTAATTAATGTTTTTTATTTAATTCATTTCTTCTGATGGTGGAGTAATTGTAAATCCTAGTTGTTCAAAAAAAGATTTTTCATCATAAGCAACTATTTCCTTCGTGATTTTTCCATTAGCAAGATGAATTATACTTTCTCCCCAAATTTTAATGGACTTTCCAGTAGGGGGCATATCACCTGGACCGGTATTTGTCCCTGTTAAAACCCAGCGAACTGCCATACCATTTTCCGAGAATATTTCATTATCAACTGACAATTTCAGATCAGGATAAGCAGTTCTAAATCCAATGACAGCATTTTTATATCCATCTACACCTTCAGCATCGGGTGTGTAATTTACGGTTCGTACAAAGCTTGGATCAAAAATTGGATCCAACGCATCAAGATCTCCCCCATTCCAGGCTTCAACTAATTTATCTGCAAAAGGTTTTAATTCTTTTGAATAATCTGGTGCCTGATGCTGACATCCTGTTGTAAATAAAACAGCTAATATTAAAAACAGAGAACTTGTTTTTAGAATTGTGTTAATTGATTTTTTCATAGCACCTGCTCCTTTTAATTTTTGGTCAAAAAATATTTGTCACAACTAAACTGTCATTGTTCCATTGGGGGAATAACTCCAAGCTGCTGCATGAATCCTAAGTCATCCATATAGTCTAATTCTTCTGAAATCTTTCCATTCGTAATCCTTGCCACACTCACTCCCTTTAATGTTATTTGATTGCCCGTTGCCGGTGTACCTGCAAATTCTCCAGAATGTGTTCCATTGAAAGTCCACCGCTTAACAATCCGATCATCTACTCCGAAAATTTCATCAACAACAAAATTGATATCTGAAAATCCTGTTAAAAATGCACCAAAGAATTCTTTAGCTTCAGCTTGTCCATTTACTGTTGATGATACTGTTTTATTGACATAATTTGATGAAAA